>NZ_BAAHAP010000037.1:0-57328 GCF_054777495.1 Echinicola sediminis
GTTCCTTCCTGTAATTTTTGATCCACTTTTTCGGCTTGCTCCAAAGCAGATTGCTCATAAACTTCAACGAAGGCGTTGAGATGCGCCTTCGTTTCAATGTTTTTGAGATAATAATTTACAATCGCCTTACAATCGGTTTCTTTGTTTTTAAGCGCTTGTGTTATTTCGTCAAATGAATGGAATTTTTCCAATGGTCTATTACTTTTTATCTTTTCCTTTATTGTCTTTAAGACCTTCTTCTATATCATCCTGAATTTCTTTGGTAGCATCCTTGAATTCTTTGATGCCTCTGCCCAATCCTCTCGCTAATTCAGGGATCCTCTTAGCTCCGAATAGAAGGATGATTACCAAAATGATAATGATAAGGGAACCTCCTCCGATATTCTGAATGAAACCCAATGTAGTCATGATAAGCGTATTTTAGTTATTAAATCGTTACAAAGATAAAACTGTGTCTTACTAACACAAAGGAATAATGCACAGTTCTCTCTATTTTCCTAATCTTTTTTGTAAAGATACTCATATTAAAGCATAAATGCCTATTTCCCAGACAACCAAATTGATGGATTCATCACTTGCAACCCTTTCCATGTCTGGAAATGTACTTCTGAGACCCCATTGCTGCTGGTGGAAACTTCCCCAATTTTGTCATTTGCTTTGACCGATTGTCCTGATTTTACATCAATGGTCTTTAAGCGGCTATACATGGTATAATATTCCCCATGACGGATAATGATGGTGCCTCCCATGCCCGGCACGGTAGAAACTTTGGTCACCACCCCGTCAAATACTGCCCGTACCTCTTCGTCCGGACTGGTCTGTATGTCCACGCCGTCATTGGTGACCATGATGTCCTTCAGGGTAGGGTGGGGGTGCTTTCCATAGCGCTTGGACACAAAACCCTTGGCTACCGGCCAGGGCAGTTTTCCCTGATTCTCAGCAAATGAACTGGACAGGGCCGCTGCCTCGGGAGTCAAGGGCATGCTGGTCCCAGCAGTTTTTTTGGCCGGGGAATTGACCTTTTTGGCTTCAGCCTCGGCACGTCGGATTTCTTCCTCGATGACCTTGCGGATCAAGCGGTTCAACTCCTCCTGTTCCTTTTTGGTCTTTTCGATGTCCTTGCGGATTTCTGATTCCTTCGCAGTGAGGGTTTGAACGATCCCCTGTTGTTCTTTTTTGAGTTGATCGAGTTCCTTTTTCTGACTTTGTTCCTCTTTTAATGCCTGCTGCTTGTTTTCCTTTTGTGATTCCAGTTTGCCGCGTTGGACCTGCAGGTCTGCATTGACTTTTTTGATTTGCTCCACCTGTTTTTTCCGGGCATCGCTGTATTGCTTGAGGTACCTCAGCCGCATATAAAACTGTTTGAAGGTAGATGAGCTGAAGATAAAAGTCAATATCGTGACGCCACTGTTGAGTTTGGAAGAAACATAGATCATCTGGGCATACTCTTCCTTGAGGACCTTCAGGTCATTTTCAAGCGAACCGATCATTCCTTCAGTTTCTTTTATCTCCCGGTTGAGCAGGGCCACTTCGGTATTGAGGGTTTTGATATAGGTGATCCTGGTTTCCAGTTGTTTGTTGACTACATTAAGCTCACTGATGGTGTTTTTCTTTCTGGCAGAAGTTTTCTTGAGGATTTCATCAAATTCCTTAAGGCGCTGCTGTACGGCAGCTTTTTCTTTTTCCAGCTGTGCGCGGGTTTTTCCCGTTTGGGCTTGGAGTTCGGCATTCCCGGTCCAAAAGATGTACCCTGTCATCAACAATAAAACAAGCAGTAACCTTCTCATCATAGCTTAAAAATTGTAAGGAAATGAGAGTGGGCTATTGGACAGGTCTACCTTGTTTATCTCCAGATTGACCAAGGTGGATTGGGGCTGGTTGGAAGATTCCTGCTCAATCATCATATTGATCAATATTTTATAAGCAAAGGGCTGTTCTTCCAATACCTCAAATTCCGGATAGACAGCGGAGAGCTTTCCTTTGTGGAACCTGGAAGAGGTGTTGAGCTCCTGCACTTTGCCATGCTGGGCACCGACAACAGACTCATAGGTGATTCCGTCTCTCCTTTGGGTGAGCTCAAAGGTTTTTCCCACCCGCACCAGCCTGTCCCTAAAGCTAACTGCATTGGGGATGTTGGCAAAAAGGACGTTTTGGAAAAGGTCCAGTGATAGCTTCAGCCCGTAGGTATTCTGAAACTGGTCGTAAGTAAGGTCGATGTCCTGTCCGTTGATTCGGTCTTTGATCTTTATTTCTTCGGCGGTAATGACGCCCCTGGCCGCTTCAATCCCAAGTCCTGGGCTAAGGCTAAACCAGATAATGCTGTCTTTTTTAGCCCTCAGGTTGAGCGTGCCCCGGGTGGTTTTACCGTTTTTTTCTTCCAAGACCACCCTGGCTTTTGCGCTAAGGTAGTCGAAGTCGAAATAGGAAGGAGTAAACTCCTTCATCATATCTTCTGAGGAGTATAAATTTGGCCTTTTGGCACATCCTGCCAACAGTACAAGGGCCATTAAAAAAGTCAGAAAAAAACCTTTATTCATAATATTTTCTGTCCTTGATTTTTTTTCCTAGAACCTCGGAACTGTCCGCTTTGTCCAAGGCCTTTTTCCAATAGAGTAGGGCTTCGTTTTTCTCTCCCAAATGAAAGAGGATGTCCCCGTAATGTTCAAGCATAACGCCACTGGGCTCTTCTTCATTGTCCAAAGCCAACTTCATATAATGTTTGGCCTGTTGGAATTTTTCCATCTGAAACAGCACCCAGGCATGTGTGTCCAAATAGGTGGCATTGGAGGGGAATTTTTTGACCAGTTTTTGGGACATCTTGAGGGCTTTGTCCAGTTCTCTTTTTTCCAATGAGAGAAAATAGGCGTAGTTATTTAAAATATGCTCATCATCGGGATTTTCGGATAGCACCTGCTCATAGACTTCAAAAGCCTCTTTACTTTTCTTTAAGGCATGGAAAGTGTCTCCCAGCTGGCCGAGAATCATCATGTCGAGCTGTTTGTTTAGGCCCTTGTTGAGCTCTTTGCTCTTTTGTAAAGAGACTGCGGCTTCATCATGTTTTTTGAGTGCCAGTTTAGCGGTACCGTCAAAAAACCAAAACTCTGCCTTGTCCTCAAACTCATCGGTACCGATAATGGTATAATGCTCAATGTTTTCAAAACCTTTGCCCAGCTCAAACATCAGGCTGATGATGTTCTGTAGGACCTTAGGGTTTCTGCGATTAAGGGCAATGGATTCCTTGAAGTAGTCCAAGGCCTTTTCAGCTTCTCCATTTACCAAGGCCCGATCTCCCAATACCGTATAGACTTCAGCATCCTTTGGGTTTTTCTCCAGCATGATCTGCCCCAAACTGTCCAACATGTTTTCCCTTTCGGAGGTTTTTAGGTCTTTTTGGATAATATCGGTGAAAGTCTGGGCTTTGACCTGTCCTTCCAGATCGGGGTTGTGAAAACCTTCAAACAGGTGCTGCTTGGCTTTGTCCAGCTCCCCTTTTTTCTTGAGCAGGGTATAAGAGGCCAGGTGCAGATCTCCCTGATTAGGGTATTCTTCAAGGGATTGATAAACTGTAGCCAATGCTTGGTCCAAGCGGTTATTGTTGAATAGGATTTCGACCAGTGCCAAGACATACCTGGAATTGCCAGGGTTGGCCTCTACTAGCTTTTCACCTTCCTCAATGGCTCCTTCGAGGTTGTTTTGCTTCAGGTGGATCCGTTGTTTTTGAACGGACAACTGTTCTACCACTCCGTAAAATTCCTCGGCATCATCCAGGGCTTTTAGTGCCTTGTCAAATTGCTGAGTGCTCAGGTAAAGGGAAGCGAGCTCCAGAATATACTGCTGGTTATCGTCAGAGCTTTCGATCAGCTCCTTTAGTATCTTTGCGGCCTTTTCCGGTTGGTTTTGTTTGGTGTAGACTTCGGCCACCAAGAGTCGGTAGTATTTATTCTCAGGATCCGCCTCAATGGCTTGCTGACCGTAAGTCAATGCATCTTCGTTTTGATTGGCTCTGGCCAGAATCTCTGCGATTTTAAAGTTGATGGCCCCTTCTTCAGGGTTCAGGTTATAGGCCTTATCAAAGTAAAAATAGGCCTTCTTATAATCTTCCAGCATCATGTGCTTTTCGCCCTCTATAAAAAGACGGTCGGCCATGGCTTCTTTTTTTTCCTGCTTTTTACTTTTTTTCTGAGCGAAAGACTCAGGGACAAAAAAAAGGCAGAAAAAAAGGAAGGTGCTTACGAAGATGTGTTTTTGTATGTTTTTTACGCTCATCACAAGTGCTCTACTCAACTGATTTCGGGCAGGGAAAGCCTCCACCCAAGCTTTTGACAAACTTAATGTCCTTTTGGTTCACCTCTATAAGGTTATTTGGGTAAAAATAACAGTATCAGGACTTTCCAGTGCTTCCAAAGCCTCCAGCTCCCCTGTTGGTTTCGGAGACAGCGCTGGTCTCTTCCCATTGGATCTGTTCATGTTTGGTAATCACCATCTGGGCAATGCGCTCTCCGTCCTGGATTTCAAAGGGCTCTTTGGAAAGGTTCACTAAAAGCACTTTGATTTCGCCCCTATAATCAGCATCAATCGTGCCAGGAGTATTAAGGACGGTAAGTCCGTGTTTGTAGGCCAAACCACTTCTCGGTCTGATCTGCGCCTCAAAACCAGCAGGCAGTTCCATATACAGGCCGGTACCGACCAAAACGCGCTCCAACGGCTCCAATAAGATACTTTTTTCGATATTGGCCCTCAAGTCCAATCCTGCGGATAAAGGGGTTTGGTACTCGGGAAGGGGGTGCTTTGATTGGTTGATTACTTTTACCTGCATGGTAGTGTTACTGTTTTTTGATTTTTTGAAAGATTAAAGATAGTTCCTTTTTTTCCAAAAAGACAATCAAAATCACAAAACAGCAGGCCAGCCCATTGCGGAAAAAGAAGGTCAGCAAGGAAGAATCTGTCTGTAGGTAAAAGCCCAGATAAGACAAGGCAAAACCAACAAGAAGGTAAAGTACTCCTGAAGTGGTATTATAGGGGATGGGATAGTATTTTTGGCCAAAAAGATAGCACATGACCGACATTACTATATAGGTGGCCAGCGTACTCAGCGCACCGCCCATATAGCCTAGTTTGGGTACGAAAAGAAGGATGACCAGTACGGTGATAACAGCACCGGTAAAAGTGATGTAAAAGCTGTAAATGGTCCGGTCGGTAATTTTAAACCAAATGCTGAGGTTAAAGTAAACCCCGAGCATCAAGTAGCCCATCAACAGCATGGGGACGATCTCTGTACCGGCATTATAGCCTTTATTACCCAAAATCAAAGGGCCGATGATATTGAGGTTGACCGCCACAAAGACCATTAAGATGCTGCAAAAGATGATGAACCAGTGCATTACCTTGGCGTATAGCTGGGGACTGTTTTTGTCCTGGCTTTGAGAAAAGAAAAAGGGCTCAGCTGCATATTTAAAGGCTTGTATGATCAGGTTCATAAAGATGGCCAGCTTAAAGTTGGCACCGAATACCCCTCCAGCCTCGCGCGCACTCAACCCGGGGTAAAAGTTTTCGGGCAGGATATATTCAAACAAGAACCTGGAGAAGACCTCGTTGGTCACCCCTGCCAGGCCCATAAAGAGCAAAGGAAGGGCATAATGCCACATGGGGCCGAGTATGCTTTTATCAAATGACCAGCGGAATTTTCCTGAAAGAAAAAACAGCACCGGGATGATCAGGGCATTGGCAAAAAGGTTGGAAAGCAGGATATAGTCTACTCCCCATTCGGGATGGTAAAAGGTGTCTACAAAGGGCTGAAAGCTTGATAGGTAATCCCCATTATGGATATGGAAACAGACCACAATAAAGAAAATGTTGAAGCCTACATTCAACAGGATGTTCAGCAGCTTGGTCATGGCAAACTGGACAGAGCGGTTTTCTACCCTTAATTTGGCGTAGGGGATGGCAAGGATGGCATCAATGGTCAGGATCAGGGCAGTCCATTGGAACAGGTAGGCCTTTCCAGGGTAATCCATCCAAAGGCTTATCTGCTCTGCACTCAAGAACAAGATGGCCCCCAATGACAGTGAGGTGGTCAGAATCAGGGATTGAACATTATTATAGACCGCTTTGGGATCCAGTCCTTTTCCTGTGGAAAACCTGAAGAAAGTGGTTTCCATACCATAGGTAAAGAGGATATTGAAAAAGGCGATAAAAGCGTAAATCGCGGTGAAAGATCCTAGGTCCTCTTTGGTGAGGTAAGTGATATATAGAGGGAGAAGCAGGAAGTTGATTACCCTGCCCAGTATACTGCTTATTCCATAAATGGCGGTTTGGCCGGCCAGTTTTTTGAGATTACCCATGAATTAGCAGCCGACTCCTATTCCCCCTTAAAGTTGGGTTTTCTTTTTTCAAGGAAAGCGGCCGTTCCTTCGGTGTAATCATCGGATTTTACGCAGCGGGCAAAGCTGTTGGCTTCTATCAGGTAGCCATTCTCCTCATTGCTGAAGACTGCATTGACACAATCTACAATCATGCCCAGGGCCAAAGGTGCTTTGGTCATGATTTTCAGCAAAATTTCCTCGGCTTTTTCAATGGCTTCCTGTTTGGTGCTGGTGACATGGTTGACCAGCCCCAGTGCCTTGGCTTCCTCTGCACCGATCATATCGCCGGTCATCAATAGTTCATTGGCTTTTCCCCGGCCGATCAAAAAAGTAAGCCTTTGGGTGCCTCCGTAACCGGGGATGATGCCCAGGTTTACTTCGGGCTGCCCAAATTTGGCATTGGCAGAGGCGATGCGCATATGGCAGGCCATGGCCAGTTCACAGCCTCCACCAAGTGCAAAGCCGTTGACTACGGCAATGACGGGTTTGTGGCAGGATTCTATAAGATTGTAGGCTTCCTGTCCGTTTTCTGAAAATTTCCGGGCATTCAACTCGTTAAGGTCAGCAATCTCGCTGATGTCCGCTCCGGCAACAAAGGCTTTTTCCCCGGCGCCGGTAAGGATCACCGCTCTGATGGACTTGTTGTCATTGACTTCGTTAAAGATATTTTTCAGCTCTTCAAGGGTGTCAAAGTTGATTGCGTTGAGCTTGGATTCCCGGTTGATGGTAAGGTAAAGGATACCGTTTTTATTTTCAGAAAGAATATGGGTAGTTTCAGCCATGCCTTAAAACCTATGTTTAAATCCAAATATACAAGGTGGTCCAGCAAAGACAAAGCAAACCCTTTAAAAATGAAAACAGGTTTCAGCTTGTCGCTGATAGTGACCAACTTGAAAATCTTGCATTATCTGGCTAAAAAGGGTGAAATAGTTATTTCATTATCGGTCTTCTCTGGCAGATTTTTATATTTTTGTAGCACATTTTGAAACTTCAAATCTATAATAATACACTTTATGTCATCCAAAAGAAAAATAACCGTAGCTTACGGTGATGGTATCGGCCCGGAAATTATGAAAGCCACGCTGGGAATTTTGGAAGCAGCGGGAGCGCAAATCGAAACAGATGTGATCGAGATAGGCGAGCAGGTTTACCTTAAAGGTATCAGCTCCGGTATCGAACCAAAAGCTTGGGATTCATTAAGAGAGACAAAGGTTTTTTTAAAATCCCCTATCACTACCCCTCAGGGTGGAGGCTTCAAAAGCCTGAACGTAACGACCCGGAAAACTTTGGGGCTTTATGCCAACGTCAGGCCTTGTAAGTCTTATTCCCCTTATATCCGGACACATTTCCCTCAGACTGATATGGTGATCATCAGGGAAAATGAAGAGGATCTTTATGCAGGAATTGAGCACAGACAGACCGATGAAGTGTACCAGTGTTTGAAGCTGATCTCCAGGCCTGGTTCTGAAAAGATCATCCGTTATGCCTTTGAGTATGCCAAAAAATACAACCGTAAGAAAGTAACCTGTATGACCAAGGACAACATCATGAAGTTGGCCGATGGTCTTTTCCATAAAATCTTCAATGAGGTGGCTCAGGAATATCCGGACATCGAGGCGGATCACAAGATCATCGATATCGGAACTGCCCTGATTGCCGACAGACCGGAGATGTTTGATGTTATCGTCACGCTGAACCTATATGGTGATATCATTTCTGATGTAGCTGCGCAGATCACAGGTTCTGTGGGGCTGGGAGGATCATCCAATGTGGGTGAAGATGTGGCCATGTTTGAAGCCATCCACGGTTCCGCTCCTGATATTGCCGGCCAGGATATTGCCAACCCTTCAGGCTTGCTCAATGGGGCAATCATGATGTTGGTGCATATCGGTCAGCCAGAAGTGGCAGAGAAAGTCAGCAATGCCTGGATGAAGACCCTAGAAGATGGAATCCATACCGGTGATATTTATCAAGAAGGAGTTTCAGCCAAGCGTGTGGGAACCCAGGAGTTTGCTCAAGCGGTAATTGAGAGATTGGGTCAGAAGCCTGAAAACATGACTCCTGCGGAGTTTAAAAAAGGAGACGGCACTGAGGACAATATGGGGGCGATTAAGCTTACGGAAAGAAAACCGATCAATAAAGAGCTTGTTGGACTGGACGTGTTTATCGACTGGAAGGAAAACGGTAAGGACGCCAATGTGATCGGTGACAAATTGCGAGCAGTAGATGCAGCGGGTGTTAAAATGCAGCTGATCACTAACAGAGGAGTAAAGGTATATCCTGATGGTATGAAGGAAACCTTCTGTTCTGATCACTGGAGGGTAAGGTTCTTCAATGCAGACCAGTCACCGATAAATCATGCCCAGGTGTTGGATATATTGAAGCAAGTAGATGATTTGGGTTTTGATTTTATCAAAACAGAAAATCTTTACACCTTTGATGGAGAAAGAGGTTTCTCTCTGGCACAGGGAGAGTAAGAAAAATTGATTTTTAGTGAGAGAGGAAAACGGAAAGGTTTTCCTCTTTTTTTGATTTTATTTGAGACATTCGAGGTATTAGTTTACGTCTGGACAAAGAACTTTAAAGAATAAAATCATGAAAAACGTATTTTTAAGCTTAGTTGTTTTTTGCTCCTTAGGAGCGTGTACAGAGTCTGCCCTTGAACCTGAGATTATTATTGATCCAAGCGAGTCCTTTTTGGAAGGAGAGTGGAAGTTGGTGAAAAGCAGGGGATCCATGGTGGATGTTACTTTGGGGGGGGATGCATTGGAAAGATCCGAGATCTACTCTTTTTCCGGAGATGGAGACTTTGAAAAAAGCATCGAAGAGGACGATTTCAATGGTATGGCTACCGGGACCTATTCCATTGAAGAGGTTTCGGAAGAACTGGCCGACGAATATGTAGGGGTGGTTGTTCTGACCTTTACCGAGGGGGATGATATTGCTGGGAACTGCACAAGTGGAGATGAAGAGACAGAGGATTTATATATATCAAAAAAGGGGCAATTGGAGAATATAGACTGGGCACCATGTGATGGCCCTTATCTCTATTATGAAAAGCAATAAAGATGGTGAATTAAAAAAGGCCTGCTTGATTCAATCAAGCAGGCCTTTTTGTATTAAAAGAAACTAAAATTAATTAGTCGCCTCTTTTTTGGACATTCTGTTCCGCTCATTTTCGTCCAAGTAAATCTTACGCATTCTCATGCTCTTAGGAGTGATTTCCAGGTATTCATCCTTTTGGATGTATTCCATGGCCTCTTCCAAAGAGAATTTCTTGGCCGGAGCAATTTTAGTATTGTCGTCTGAACCAGATGCACGCATATTGGTCAGTTTTTTACCTTTTTGTACGTTTACCACGATGTCATTGTCTCGGGAATGTTCGCCGATTACCTGGCCACCATAGATTTCCTCTCCCGGATCCACAAAGAATACGCCTCTATCCTGAAGCTTGTCAATGGCATAACCGGTAGTCGGGCCTGATTCCATGGAAATCAATGAACCGTTGATTCTACCTGCGATAGGTCCTTTGAACGGTTCATAATCCACAAAACGGTGGTTCATGATCGCTTCACCCTGAGTGGCCGTAAGCACGTTGTTTCTTAAGCCGATCAGACCTCTTGAAGGAATCCTGAATTCCAAGTGCTGAAGATCTCCTTTTGGTTCCATCACCAAGAGTTCTCCCTTACGCTGCGTAGCCAATTCGATAACTTTTCCGGCAGTTTCCTCCGGTACATCCACTACCAAGGATTCGATAGGCTCATGCTTCACCCCGTCGATTTCTTTGTAGATTACCTGTGGCTGGCCTACCTGAAGTTCGTAGCCTTCTCTTCTCATGGTCTCGATCAATACTGACAAGTGAAGGATGCCTCGTCCATACACCAAGAATTTATCCTCATTGTCCGTAGGCTCCACCCTGAGTGCCAAGTTTTTCTCTGTTTCCTTGTACAGACGGTCTCTCAAGTGTCTGGAGGTCACAAATTTGCCTTCCTTACCAAAGAAAGGAGAGTTGTTGATCGTAAAGAGCATGTTCATGGTAGGCTCATCGATCGCGATTCTTGGTAGAGGTTCCGGATTTTCAGCGTCAGCAATGGTGTCGCCGATTTCAAATCCTTCAATACCTGTTACTGCACAGATGTCACCTGCCTGCACTTCCTCAACCTTATTTTTACCCAGTCCCTCAAATACATGAAGTTCTTTGATCCTCATTTTTTTGATGGAGCCATCCTCTTTGCAAAGTGCAATTTGCGTGTTCTCTTTTAGGCTTCCTCTTTTTACCCTACCGATAGCAATTCTCCCTACGAAATTGGAGAAATCCAGCGAAGTGATTTGCATCTGGGCGTTTCCTTCTTCGATTTTAGGAGCAGGAATATGTTCGATGATGGTATCCAAAAGTGGTAAGATGGAATCTGTTGGGTTTTGCCAATCAGGGCCCATCCAGTTGTTTTTGGCTGATCCGTACATGGTCACGAAGTCCAGCTGTTCTTCGGTAGCGTCCAAGTTGAACATCAGGTCAAATACCGCTTCGTGCACTTCATCGGGACGGCAGTTTGGTTTGTCCACCTTGTTTACCACTACGATAGGGGTAAGGCCAAGGTCCAACGCTTTGCCCAAAACAAAACGTGTCTGAGGCATTGGTCCTTCAAAGGCATCCACCAAAAGGATTACACCGTCTGCCATTTTCAATACCCTTTCCACTTCACCACCAAAATCGGCGTGACCAGGGGTGTCAATGATATTGATTTTAAAGTCTTTATATCTAACGGACACGTTTTTGGAAAGAATAGTGATGCCTCGTTCTCTCTCCAGGTCGTTATTGTCCAGGATTAAGTCGTCAAATTGTTGGTTTTCACGGAAGATTTTGGAAGCGTGGATAATTTTGTCTACCAGGGTAGTCTTGCCGTGGTCAACGTGCGCGATAATCGCGATGTTACGAATATTCTGCATGATCAGGATTAATTAAGTTGCAAAAGTACAAAGAAAATTCCGTAAAACGATTAAGGATAAATAAAGTTTCTATTTTCTGTGGAATAATTCGTTTTGCTTCATGCTCAGTGATTTATGTTATTTGTCTGGTATGCTTAAGGTATTTTGGCTACATTAAAGAGCTGAGCATAGCTAAAGTCGGAGGAAAGGAAAGATTTTGTTGGTTTACAATTTTGGACTATTTATTGACAGGTTTCCAGTGTTTTTGGTATAATTTTTGGATCATTTAATTCAGAAAGTAATTAATCCAAGAAGGTCTGATTATCGTATAAGTTTTTAAGTATTAAGAAGTTTCTGACTATTTTGAGGGAAACTGTTTGCATTGAAATAAATTGGTTATATTTATAAAGTGCAAATAAGTTGGTTTGAAATACTGAAGTTAATTTTTATTGTTAATGTTGTCGGAGGTCCGGCAGGCGACACGAAAGTGTAAGAAGTAAGGTTATTTTGTTTTAGAGGACTAAAAAAGACTTACAACCATGAAGTACTTAATTAAGATCGAGATCAATGACGTAGAGTTTCAGATTCATACAGAGGCCGGTAGTGAAAGAGAGGCCAAGGACAATGTATGGGAGATTATTCGAAGAAAAACTTCTTTGAAATCCATAGAAAAAGAGTCGCCAGAGCCTAAGGAATCCAGCTTGGGAAGAAAGCTGGCTGAAGGAATAAGAAGCGCATTATTATTATAATCAAAAAAAGGAAGTCTATTTGAAGAAAATTTACATTATAGTTTTTTGTCGTTACAAGTAAGATTGATTTCAAGGCTGTCAGACATGTGGGTTTGACAGCCTTTTTTGATTTTTGTGCGAGATGCTGCGTATTCCCGTAGCAGCATAGCCATGCTAAAGGAGGTAATGACTTTTAAGCTTAACTAAATAAGCAGAACAGAAATCACCCATAGGCATCAGTCTGTCTCATAATAGGGGGAATACTTCTATTTTCGGGTGTTTTGGCTTTTAATAATTCCGTTTGCTTTCTGCCAAATAATTGGAAAAGGCCTGGGATTCCTCAAAGGGTGCCAGCGCACTTTTTAAATCCCTTCTCTTAATCGCCGAGATTTTTTACCTTTGGGCAAAATTTAAGGAAATGAGCATCCAAAAACCAACTTTACCGAAAGGAACCAGGGACTTTGGGCCAGAGCAAATGGCCAGAAGGAATTATATTCTGGATATTATCAAAGATACATTCAAACTGTTTGGTTACCAGCAGCTGGAAACGCCGTCCATGGAGAATTTGTCTGTGTTGACCGGTAAATATGGGGATGAAGGAGATCAGCTACTCTATAAAATATTGAATAGTGGGGATTTTTTGAAGAAGGTAAAAACGGGAGATTTGGAGCAGGGGACAGGACAGGTTTTACCTAAGGTGGCTGAAAAAGGACTCAGGTATGACCTGACAGTTCCGTTTGCCCGATACGTGGTGATGAACAGAAACGATATTACTTTTCCGTTCAAACGTTTCCAGATTCAGCCGGTATGGAGGGCAGACAGGCCCCAGAAAGGGCGATACAGGGAGTTTTATCAATGTGATGCTGATGTGGTCGGTACGGACAGCCTGATCTGTGAGGCAGAGATATTGTTGATGATCAGAAGGGTTTTTGCCAAATTGAAGCTGAACGATTACGATATTAAGGTCAACAACCGAAAAATCCTAACCGGAATATCGGAGGTGATCGGTGCTCCAGGAAAGGAAAGCGAGCTTTGCGTGGCCATAGACAAGCTTGATAAAATAGGCTGGGAGAAAGTGCAGGAGGAATTGGTACAAAGAGGCTTTTCAGGTGAAGCTATCACAAAGCTTGAGCCAGTGGTGCTTTTGAAGGGAAGCAACAGTGAAAAGCTAAGTTTTTTAAAGGACTTTTTGAGTGCAAGTTCCGAAGGTTTGAAGGGTGTTGCTGAACTCGAAGAAGTACTGGGGATTTTGGAAAACTTTGGGGAGAATCAGGAGCATGTGGTGCTGGACGTGGTCCTGGCCAGAGGGCTTTCCTATTATACCGGGGCAATTTTTGAGGTGAAGGTAAACAACGTTTCCATTGGTTCGGTCAGCGGAGGCGGAAGGTACGACAACCTTACTGGCGTATTTGGCTTGGAGGGCGTTTCAGGTGTAGGGTTTTCGTTTGGGGTAGACAGAATCTATGATGTGTTGGAGGAACTGGAGCTCTTTCCGGATGAGCGAATGCAATCCACGGCTGTGATGGTGGGTTATTTTGATCAAAACGGAAAGGACTACGGGCTGAAAATACTGAACGGATTACGATCTGCAGGTTTGTCAGCGGAAATTTATCCTGACGTTACAAAGGTAAAAAAGCAGTTTAACTATGCGGATAAAAAGAATATTCCTTTTGTGATCATGATAGGTTCTGAGGAAATGGCGCAGCACAAGGTTACTTTGAAAAATATGAAAACCGGTGATCAGCACATGTATTCTTTAGAGGAGTGCATAGGCATCATCAGCGCAGTTTGAGTTATCTTAAAAGGTGCATAGCACTCTAAAAGAGGAGCGCTATGCACTGACCAAGTTTATCTTCGGGGATAAATGCAGCTTGCTACCAAATAGACCGTTCAATAGTAATAGCTCCAGGGCAGGGTGATGTGCCTATCAGATTAATCGGATATGGGAGTAAAAAGTTGTGGTTTTGAACGGGAGTTAAAAAAAGGTTCCAATAATTAAATACGCTCGAAACGTTTGTAGCTTAAACGGATCAGTATAAAGGTTTATATTTGAAAGAAAATAATTAGTTGAAATATGTTTGATTTTATGAATATCATGAATAAGGTGAAGGAAGCTCAGGCCAAGATCAAGGAAAAGCAGGCTGAGCTGGTTCACCTTACTGCAGAAGGCGAAGCCGGAGCAGGGATGGTCAAAGTAATCGTAAACGGTCACAGAAAGGTGCTGGATATCATCATCGATGACAGTCTCTTCAGTCCTGAGGATAAGGATATGTTGAAGGATTTGGTGGTAGCAGCGACCAATAAGGCTTTCGAAAGCATAGAGGTAAAAATCAAAGAGGAAATGAAAAAGGCCACTGAAGGCCTAATGCCTAATATTCCGGGGATGGATATAGGTAATATGTTTGGATGAAGCGGGCGGCCATCGTTATATTAAATTACAATGGGAAGGAGATGTTAGAAAAATTCCTTCCCATTGTTGTTCAAAACAGCAGTTTTGAGGTCATCATCGCGGACAATGCCAGTTCGGACGGTTCTGAACCGTTTTTAAAAGAACATTATCCTGAGGTTAGGACTATTTTTTTAGCTAAAAATCACGGCTTCAGTCAAGGTTATAATGAAGCGCTGTCCCAACTGGAAGGGGAATTTGCTTTTTATTTATTGCTCAACTCCGATGTGGAGGTTACCCCGGGCTGGGACAGCATACTGGTACAATGGCTGGAATCACATGTTGCCTATGCAGCGGTACAGCCCAAAGTCCTTTCACAAACCAACAAACCCTTCTTTGACTATGCTGGAGCCGGTGGGGGCTATATCGATCAACTGGGCTTTCCCTACTGTAGGGGGAGGATTTTGGACTTGTTGGAAAAAGATGAGGGGCAGTATGATGATGACCGGGAGGTGGATTGGGTATCTGGGGCTTGCTTTGCTGTCCGTGCTGATCTTTATCACAAATTTGGCGGTTTTGAGCCCTTGTTTTTTGCCCATATGGAGGAAATAGACCTGTGCTGGCGACTGAGCCTCAAAGGGTACAGACTTGGTTATACGGGAAAAGCCAGGGTGTATCATGTCGGGGGAGGGACACTGTCCAGGACCAGTCCGTTTAAAACTTACCTCAATTACCGAAACAACCTGTTGATGCTTTATAGAAACCTAAAGACAACGGGCTTCCTGAAAATCATGTCCGTAAGGATATTTATGGATTTGGCGGCAGTGTTTTTTTTCTTGGTCAGTGGAAAAAGCAAGCACGCACTACAGGTGCTCAAAGCTTATCGGGACTTTTCTAAGATGAAGCATCAGCTAAGAAAATCCAGCCCTTTGGCACTAAAATTGCCATCCAATAATGCTGATAAAAAAGTCCGTTCGATAGTGATGACTTATTACCTAAAGGGAAAAAGGAAATATTCCGTTATTTAATCAAAAAGTACTGGGTTATTGCTCTTTCTGAAGTATTTCCTGATTTTCATCATCATGGCCATTACCACATAAATAATTACCGGTGAGCCCAGGGTGATAAAGGAAGTGTAGATAAAGAATAACCGGATGCTGTCGATGGGAAAGTTAAGTTTTTCCCCAAGCTTGGAACAAACGCCAAATGCTCTGTCTTCAAAGAATATTTTCAGTTTTTCCATTTTATATTTCTCGTTTTAAAAGCTAAAAGTAGTGAAAATATAATGAATATTCCAATAAAACATATCAAGCCCAGGCCGATTATGAAGCATACTTATAAATATTTAATAGTTTGTATTTCAGTGTTTTTGGGAGGGTGTAGTGCCCAATCGAAGTTTGACAGTGCAGGAGTTCCCAAAATGAAGATTGACGAGGATCCACTGGTGCTACACAAAGATTCTATTCAGTTTACTTTTAGGGCAACCATCCCCGCCGGCCTCGTCTCTGAAAAAAGCAATTATACCATTTTGCCGGAGTACCAATATGGGGAAGGGGCATTACCCCTGGATGAAATCAAAGCTACCCAAGAAGACCTTGCAGGCGAAGGCCAAGTGGTCGAAATCATCAAAAAAATGTCCTTTCCTTATCTCGAAGGTATGGACAGGGGGAGTTTGAGGGCAAAGGGACTGATGGAGGAAGTGGAGTCGGGAAAAAGTTATTCTACCCCCTATGTAACCTTGGCAGAAGGGATCATCAGCACGCCCAAGTTGGTGAGGGTAGGCCAGTTTGCACCGGGGGAAAATATTCCAGAGGTGGGAGCATACATGAGCTATGATGATGAGCTGTTGAACATGTCGGCTTTTGATGCCAACTACTATTTCTCCAAGGATGAGACAAAGCCCCAGCTTTCCGCTAAGAATGAAGCATTTTCGGAAACCTTAAAAGAGGTGGTGGCCAAAAATGAGGAAATTAAGGAAATCTTGGTAAGTGGCATGGCCTCGCCAGATGAGTCTTCCTATGAGGTGTTGGCGGCGCAGCGGGCGCAGGCTATGGAAAGCTACTTAAAGGAAGCGTTGAAAAAGGCCGGTTATGCTTTCGATGTAAGGGGGATCAATTTCAAATTGGTCAAGAATGAGCCTGATTGGCTGTTGTTCAGGCACCTGCTTAGGACCTACGATAATATGGACATGCCAGAAAGGGATAAATATTTTGATATCATCTATTCGGCTTCGGAATATAATGAGAAAGTGGAGGCCTTAAAAAGGCTTCCATCCTATAAGGCGTTTGCCAGGGATAAATTTCCTGCCATGCAAATGGCCAAAGTGTCCTTCATGATGTCAAAGGACAGGCGGGATGATCCCGAGATTTCTGCCCTGGCCAATATGTATATCAATGGTACCGCACAAGGGGATGAACTAACGGAAGCCGAACTGGCAAGGGCTGCGGAATTTAATCCTGGGCTCAAAGAAAAGCAGATTTTGTACGAGGCCATGCTGGAAAAAAATGGATCGGCGTTGGCTTATAACAATTTAGGGGTGGTTTACCTCAACCAGGCCCACCGTATGATAAAAGTCAGCGATAAAAATAACAAGGTGAATGATGCGATGAATCTCTTCAGGATGTCAAATGATATCAGGGTAAGCGCTGCTGCTACCCATAATACAGGACAGGCATTTTTGATGTGGGAAAACTATGGAGCGGCCTATATAGAAATATCGGAAGCCAATGCGCTCTCAAAAGATGATGAGGAGTTCAACAGTTTCAATGAAGGGAGAAGAGGGGCCATTGATATCATAAGAGGGGATTATAAGTTGGCAACACTAAGGTTAAACAAAGCCCCTGAAACGGAAACAAACCTGTTTAATAAAGGATTAGCGTACTATTTGGCCCAAGAATATGCCCAGGCAGCAGTGGCTTTTGAAGAAAGCGCCCTGAAAAACATGGAGTTTGGCTATGCCTTTTACGGATTGGCCTTGGTGGCCGCAGAAAATAATGACAAGGAGCGATTGTATGAAAACCTTCAAAAGGCGGTACAGAGAAGTCCGTATTTAAAAAGAAGGGCGGCTACTGACCGGGAGTTTATGGATTATTTCTCACAACCGGAGTTCAGGCAAGCCATTCGGTAATACCATGAATACCATAAGATAGATAAGGGCACCTTCCGTATTGGGGGTGCTTTTTTATTTGACTTCGTGTAAAATTTAATGTTTTATCGATTTAGTTGTGTTAAAAAATAAGGTAATTTAAAAAGGGCAAAAATGTTTTTTCTGTTTAAAATTTTCTAATTTTCGACACAATCACCAATAAAAGTAAATCAGTATATGCCCAATAGAAGAAAATTTCTAAAAAACACCTTAATGTCATCAGCATTGGTACTTCCAAGTGGAATAGTTTCCGCGTTACCTTGGGAAGCTGGCAGTGGCAAGAGGAATAAGCCATTGATTTTATCGACCTGGAATCACGGTATGGCGGCCAATGACAAAGCTTGGGAAGTGTTATCGGGCAATGGAAGTATAGTAGATGCTGTGGAACAAGGGGTGATGGTGACAGAGTCAGATCTCACCAATCTGTCCGTAGGCCTGCAGGGACTTCCTGATCGGGAAGGCATAGTGACCTTGGATGCTTCGATAATGAAAGGGGACGGCAGCTGCGGCTCGGTTTGTTTTGTAAGGCAGGTAAAGCACCCCATTTCACTGGCTAGAAAAGTAATGGAAGAAACTCCCCATGTGATGTTGGCGGGTGAAGGGGCCAGGCAGTTTGCCATCGAACAGGGTATTTCTATGGAAGAGGAAACGCTAAGCCCTGCTGCAGCTAAAGCTTATGAAAAATGGAAGGAAAAATCCGAATATAAACCGATCATCAACATCGAAAACCATGATACTATCGGAATGATCGGTTTGGATGCTGATGGTCAATTGGCAGGGTCCTGCACCACCAGTGGACTGGCCTATAAAATGCACGGTAGGGTCGGAGACAGCCCAATCATCGGTTCAGGACTTTATGTGGACAATGAAGTGGGAGCAGCCACTGCCACCGGCCTTGGCGAATCCATTATAAAAATTTGTGGTAGCTTTTTGATCGTCGAATTGATGCGTCAGGGAAGAAGTCCTCAGGAAGCATGTGAAGAGGCTGTGCGAAGATTGATCAAAAAGAATAAAGGCATTGAGGGAATCCAAGCAGGATTTCTTGCGATCAACAAGGAGGGAGAACACGGTGCCTATGCTGTCCATCCTGGCTTTAATTATGCCATGCACCACAAAGGAGGAAAAGCGTTAGTAGATTCGAAAAGTAAATTCTAATAAATATTATGTCTTCATTGTTATTAGAGGCCCCGGTTTTTACTGTAGAAGCTGCCTTAAAAGCAGCGGAATATGGAGTCCACAGGTTAGAGCTTTGCTCTGATTTTTTGGAGGGGGGCGAGACACCCAGTGCAGGAGCTTTAAAATTGATCAAAAGTAAAGTAGATATTCCTGTATTTGTTATGATCAGGCCCAGAGGAGGGGACTTTGTCTATACCAATGATGAGCTTGAAGTGATGAAAGAGGATATCCGGGTGCTCAAGCAGATAGGAGCCGACGGTTTCGTTTTTGGAGTATTGACCCCCTTTGGTGAAGTCAATATAGGGGCTTGCGAGCAGTTGATAGACTTGGCAGAGGGACTGCCTTGTACCTTTCACAGGGCTTTTGACGCCTCAAGAAACCTGGAAAAGTCACTTGAAGCGGTTATTGAGTGTGGATTTAGGAGGATTCTTACTTCCGGCGGAAAAAATACGGTGACCGAAGGACTTGATATGATTAACAACTTGTTGGAAAAAGCGGGAAACCGAATCGTCATCATGCCAGGTGGAGGGATGAGAGCTGACCTGATCGACTCCCTGAACGGATCAGGTAACCTGAAAGAGATACATGCGAGCGCCAAGGTTTGGAGAGATTCCAAGAGTGAGTACTGGAATCAGGATTTGGAGCTGAGCGCGGTTCCGGCCAATCAGGACAAGGTGCTTAGTGTCAGTAAAGAAGAAGTTGAGAAGTTTTTAATGAAAAATCGGCTCTAAGCTTAAGCCTTAAGGCCATAGCTTATAAAAGGTGGACAAAGGTTCTGCTCTTTCGGCAGGCCGGTTATCCGTAGTTATTAAAGTAAACTCATCTCTCACAGCCTGTCCTGTCCAGAGACAGGAAGGTCTACTTATTGTCAGAAAG
This sequence comes from Echinicola sediminis, assembly GCF_054777495.1. Taxonomy (NCBI): domain Bacteria; kingdom Pseudomonadati; phylum Bacteroidota; class Cytophagia; order Cytophagales; family Cyclobacteriaceae; genus Echinicola; species Echinicola sediminis. The sequence continues at coordinate 19,600 of NZ_BAAHAP010000037.1, forward strand.
GTTTTCTCAGTAATTTAAATCCTTTCTGCGGGTAGTTATGCATATTCCGCCCGGCGGACAAGTTGTGAGAGAAGCTTTGCTTATGTAGTGTGATTACTTTTTTAGGGATAGCATTACAAGCCAATGACAGCGATAATATGTTGGAGCTTATGAGTTGTTTTTCCTGAGATAGTGAAGGTGTTTTGGATAATTTTTTAATAATATTTTGAGTATAGTGTATTTATGGGTATATTATTAGCTATCTAAACCCAAAATTACTATGATAAAAAGCTTTCAAGGAGTGCGGCTAGTCGAGCCTAAGAGCCGATTGGACCAACCAGTATTGGTAGAAGACCACATGAGTACCAATTTGACAACCTTTCATCCTGAGGACTCCATAGATCATGTTGTTCAGGTGTTGACCCAAAGAAAAATTTCCGGGGCACCCGTGATAGATGATGATCAAAACCTGGTGGGGATAATTTCAGAGGTGGATTGTTTAAAAGAAGTCATCAGAGGAAAGTACAATAATATCCCAAGGCTGGTAGGGAAAGTCAGAGACCATATGACCAGTGAGGTCATTACTTTGGCTCCGAATGTTACCATTTTTGATGCAGCCCAACGATTTTTAGAACTTAAAATCAGGAGATTTCCTGTATTAAAAGAGGGGAGATTAATTGGACAGATCAGCTTAAGTGATGTCATTCGTGCTCTCCCCGGGCTCAAATCAGCAACATGGTAGTTTGTATCGAACTACCTTTTCTTTAAAGATACCCCATGAATTTGTAAACGGTAATACCGATCCATTCTTTGAATAACTTATGCCATAAAACGAAGCCCTCGGGCAGGGGGATGGCTAGACTTTTAAAATCTACTTTTACATCTGAGGAATAGTAGTCCACGGGAAAGGTATCCGTTTTAAGTCCGGCTTTATCAAAGCAGCCTTTAGCTCTTTTCATGTGAAAAGCCGAGGTGATCAGGAGGTGGGTTAAATCTGGGTCAAATCCTTTTTCGGAAAGTAATTCACTGGAAAATAGTGCATTTTGTCTGGTGTTTACGGCCTTGTTTTCGATCATGATATCATCCATACTCACCCCTGCGATCACCATAAAATCCGCTAGCAGCTTAGCCTCCGTGTTGGGATTGGTAGGATTCAGGCCCTGTCCTCCCGTGATGAGAATCTTACGGAGTTTTCCCAGTTTGTAAAGTTGAACTGCGTGTGTAGCCCTATCGGCTCCTTTATTAAAAAATGTCCGATCAGTGGCTGTTTTATCAAGATTGGTGACGCCGGTCAGTACTATTCCCACTTCGTAAACGGGCATCCCTTTGATGGCCTTGGTTTCCGGTTCCCAGGTTTTCATGGCGAGATTGGAGATAAATTGATTGGAGAAGAACAGCAGTAGAGCGATCCCCGTTACGCAACACCTTTTTTTAAAGGTAGGCTGTTTTCCAAAATAAGCCATCAAAAAACAGGCAATGACCAAGGTAAGGGGCATGACCAAAAATGTCAGTAACTGGGCAAGGTAGAAGAACATGCTTATGGATACAAATGGTAAAATGATACTATTATCAAGAGGTGAAAATAAGGTATAAAAATAAATTTGGTGGCTGTTAAGTATAAAAAATGACAGTACCTGTCAATCATTTTTATTATCCGGAAAAATCCTCTTGTTTTGTCTAAATTGTTTCATTGGCTATGGATTTCAAACCTTTTACTATCTACAAGTCTTCTGCAGGGTCGGGCAAGACCTATACCTTGACATTGGAGTATCTTAAGTTGGCCTTGGCCTCAGCAACCGCTTTTAAGTCCATTTTGGCAGTGACTTTTACCAATAAAGCTACCCAGGAGATGAAAGGGAGGATTTTGGAGGTCTTGGCCAGATTAAAAGAAAGGGTGGACCCGGAGGAGTTTTTGGACCAAGAGCTGATGAAGCACTTGGACATGGATGAAAAAGCGCTTTCCAAACAGGCGGAAAGGGTGCTGACGGCCATCCTTCATGATTATGCCAACTTTTCGGTCAGCACCATCGACAGTTTTTTCCAAAAAGTGGTCAGGGCTTTTGCCAGAGAAATAGATCTGCAGGCTAAGTTTGATATTGCGCTTGATCAAGGGGCGGTGCTGGAGAAGGTGGTAGATAGAGTGGTGCAAAATGTATTGGAGGATCCATATTTACATAAATGGCTGGTGGATTTTGCGTTGAACCAGATTCAAGTCGGGAAATCCTGGGATATCAGAAGCAATATCAAGTCATTGGGAGGTGAAATTTTTACAGAGAATTTTAAGCAGTACCAGACCTATATCAGGGAGTTTCTCTCCAAAGAGGAAAATATTGAGACCTTCAAGTTTTACTTGCGGGAAAGGAAGCAGGAGATCATAGCCAAAACGCTGGAATTGAAAAAGGAGGCAAATGGAATCAGGGAGCAGTTTGGCTTGGCCTGGACTGATTTTGCGCGAGGAGCGCAAAGTTTTGCCTTGAAGTTTGATAAGCTGGGCGAGAAGGACCTGCCTGTGCCCGAGCTGACAGCTCCTCAAAAGGAACTGGTCCACGATGAGAGCAAATGGGCTTCCAAGACAAGTAAACAGAGAGAGGCGATTCTATCCGCTTATCATGCCGGTCTTGGGAACATTTGGGGGCAAATTGAGCCCCTAAGGAAGGAATGGCTTACTTTTGAGGCGATCAGCAAGAATTTTTATGCCTATGGTCTGTTCCGGAACCTTCTCGAAGAACTGAGGGAGCTGAAGGACGAAGAAAACCTCTTGATGATTTCCGATGCGAATGATTTCCTCAAGGAAATTACCAAAGAAAATGATGCTCCCTTTATCTATGAAAAGGTGGGCAACCAGTTCAGCCATTATCTGATAGATGAGTTTCAGGATACTTCCGGCTTTCAGTGGGAAAGCTTCCGGCCTTTGTTGGAAAATTCACTTGCCCAGGGCAAAAAGAACCTTTTGGTAGGGGATGTGAAGCAGTCCATTTACCGGTGGCGGGGAGGGGACATGAAACTGTTGTTGGAAAAAGTGGAGGAAGACATCGGAAAGGAACGGGTTTCGGTCAAAAACCTGGATACCAACTTCCGGAGCTTGCCCAAAATTATTGACTTTAACAATGCCCTTTTTTCCAAGCTTCCAGAGCAGCTTCAGCTCAGCTTTGAAAATCAGGTAGGGAGTGATGGTGCTGGGATTTTAGCCAAAGCCTATGGAGATGTCCGTCAAAAAGTTTCCAAAGGAAAATCCGGAGCAGCCTATCAGGGAAAAGTGAGGATGGAATTTCTGGAGGATATAAGGGAGGAAGGCGAGCTGAACTTCAAGGAACAGGTGCTGGAAAAGATTCCGGAGTTGGTGATGGAGTTGCAGGACAAAGGATATCAGCCCAAGGACATTGCTTTTTTGGTCCGAAAGAAAAGTGAAGGTGCATTGATTGCCGATGCACTTATGGCCTATAAATCCGTCAAACCGGATACCGGGTATAATTTCGAAGTAGTATCCGACGAATCCATGTTTTTGGAAAAGGCCGCCTCCGTAAAAGCTTTGGTGGCCGGTATGCAATATTTGGTGGATCAGGAAGACAGGGTACCTTTTAATACCATGTGGTTTTATTGGTGCAGCTTAAACGACCGCCCCATATCCCATGATATATTTGAGGAAGGGGGAGAACCGGATTGGCTCAAAACCAAAATCAGCAAATTCAAAGAAAGACAGGCCTATCTGGAGCAGTTGCCTCTGATGGAGATGGTGGAGGAGTTGGTGATGCTATTGGATTTTTATGAGCTGAAGGCCGAGCTGGCCTATATTTCAGGGTTCAGGGAGGCGGTGTACGACTATGTCAGTAACAACCGGGCAGATTTGGCCGGCTTTCTGGGCTGGTGGGAAGAAAACCGTACCAAGCGAACTGTAAAAATACCTGAAGGGCATAATGCCATGCCTATTATGACCATTCACAAGTCCAAGGGACTGCAGTTTAAGGTCGTTCTCATGCCGTTTTTGAGTTGGGATATAGTGGATACCAAAAAGGACAATATTATTTGGTCACCGTTTAAGGATACCGAAAAGGAAGTAGAAGCCATTATCCCGCTCACCCTTCGTAAAGAATTGGCTGAATCCATCTTTCAGCCGATCTATGAGGAGGAGATCACCATGGCCTATTTGGATACACTGAATATGGTTTATGTGGCATTGACCCGGGCGGAGGAAATGCTATGGACCATGAGTCCTTATAAGAAAGTAAAAGGCAGCCCTTCGCTAAACCCATTGGAGAACAATTTACTTCAGTTGTTTGAGTCTGGAGGCTTAAAAGCCGGAGAAATTGATTTAGATGAATTTTATGACCGGGAGTCAAAGGTGTTTGACTGGGGAGAATGGCCGATGGAGAAGGTTGCCAACAAAGGAGGGGAATTAACGGCAAACCAATTATCATGGAGATACAGGGATTGGAACGACCTGCTCAAAATCAAGCGATATGCGGCTGATTTTAGTGAAGAAGGGTTAAGCCAACGGCATAAAAGAAGCTTTGGGGTATTGATCCATGAATTGCTTGAAAAGTCACGTAACAAAAAGGATGCTTTTAATCATCTACAGGCGTTTTATTTTGACGGCCGCCTGGATGCTGAAGAAAAGGTCCTAGTGGAAAATCAGCTGAACCATCTTTTCGCCAATGAACAGTTTGACCAATGGTTTGAAGGGGAGGGGGATAAATTGACCGAGCAGGGGATTATACTGCCGGGAGGAAAGCAAAAGCGACCGGACCGGGTCATTGTAAACGAGGGGAAGGCCACTGTGGTGGATTTTAAGACCGGGGAAGAACAGGAAAAATACCAAAAACAAGTGAAAGAATACATGGGGCTTATCAGGGAGCTAGGAATTTTGGAAGTAAAAGGGTTTTTATGTTATCTGGAGACAGGCAAAATTATAGAGGTTAATTGATATGCAGAGCTTTTTAAGAGATACGGCAGCCAGCCTGTTAAAAAAGTACGATGACCTAAAAAAAGTGACGGTTATCCTCCCTAACCGCAGGGCCGGACTGTTTTTCACACAGCATTTGGGGCAACTGATAGATCGACCCCAGTGGATGCCTGCGGTGAAAACCGTGGAAGATTTGTTTTATGAACTGGCCGATCAACGACCCACCGACCAGCTGAGCCTTATTTTTGAACTGTATAAGGTCTACAAAGAACTGCAGCACGACCCGGAACCCTTTGACAGGTTCTATTACTGGGGGGAAATGATCCTTAAGGATTTCAATGACATCGATCAGTTTTTGGTAGATCCGACAAAACTGTACAGCTTGCTTGCTGAAATCAAATCAATAGAATCTGATTTAAGTTTTCTGACCGAGGGTCAAGTTGAGTTGGTCAAGCAATTTTGGAAATCATTCCAGCGGGAAGGGCGGGGGCATCAGGATAAATTCCTAAGGTTTTGGCAACTTTTGCTCCCTTTGTATGAGCGATATCAGCAAGAACTGGATGTCCTCGGGCTTGCCTATTCAGGGAAGCTATACCGCAAAGCTGTAGCGAAGCTGGAGGGGTTGGAGCGGCCGGGACAATCTTATGTATTTGTCGGTTTCAATGCTTTTACCCGAACGGAGGAAAAACTGATCAAGCACTTCGTGGGGGAATATGGGGCAGCGATTTATTGGGATTTGGACGCTTACTATACGTTGAATCCCTTGCAGGAGGCCGGTTTGTTTTTTAGGGATTACCGAAGGGACAAGGTTTTAGGGCCTACCTTTCCGGTGGAATTGCCAACATCCATCCAACAGCGGCGTCCTAAGATCAAGGTGTATGTAACGCCGCTTAAAGTCAACCAGGCGAACCTCATCGGGAAAGTGCTGGAAGGAGTGTCTCCTGACGAACAGCTTGAGGAAACTGTGGTGATTCTACCCGATGAGCAATTACTGTTTCCTGTCATGCAGCATCTACCGGAAGGGATAGACAAGGTCAATGTGACGATGGGCTATCCTGTGAGAAATGCGCCTGTTTATGCCTTTTTAGAAGCAGTACTGGAACTACAGCGGTACATTAAGGTAGATAATGGGGAAGTTTACTTTTACCACCAGGCAGTGAAAGAGCTGATGTCTTCGGTCTACCTGAAATCGGGCAATGAAAAGTTTGTGAGAGATCTGCTGAATGATATGCAGGCGCAAAACCAGATTTACATTAGCGAAGAGACCCTGGCAAAAGGAGGGGATTTCTTTAAACAGGTTTTCAGGCGCCTGGAGACGGCTGCGCTTTTTGATTATCTGGAGTCATTGATCCTGGACCTGGCAGAACAGTTAAAGGAAGACAAGCTACAGGGAAGTTATTTGTTTCAATGTCACAAACAGCTTGTCCGCTTAAAGGAGATATTCCAATCTCAGCAGGAAATCAAGGTGAATTTGGAGTTTTTTATCCGTCTCTTCCGTCAGGTCTTTAAAGAGGTCAAGTTGCCTTTTGAGGGAGAGCCCTTGGCTGGTTTGCAGGTAATGGGGGTATTGGAGTCGAGAAACCTTGATTTTAAGCGGGTACTTATTGCCAATATGAATGAAGGCAGTTTCCCGCCCTCTGCCGGGCTGAATTCCCTCATTCCCTTTAATCTGCGTAGGGCTTTTGGCTTGCCCGTACAGGAGCAAAACGATGCTATTTATGCCTATACCTTTTACCGTTTGTTGCATAGGGCAGAAGAGGTCCATATGATGTATACCACGGCATCGGATCAAGGGAAGGTGGGGGAAAAAAGCCGGTACATTCAGCAGATGATGGCTGAGATGGATCTTCCGATGGAGGAGGTGGTGGTATTTATCCCGGTGGATTTAAAGCAGGGAGCTCCCATAACTATTCCCAAAAACGCAGAGATCAGCCAACTTTTGGAAAAATACGTGGTCCAGGCTTCCGGTCAGTCTGTAACGGCATTTTCACCTTCGGCCCTGAGTGTATGGCTGGACTGTAAACTGAAGTTTTACTTCCAATACCTGGCCAACATCAAGGAAAAAGAAAAGGTGGAGGAAGAAGTGGATGCCGCTGTTTTCGGTAATCTGGCACACTACAGCCTTGAGTACCTCTATCAGGGTTTTATGGAAAGGAAGCAGCGGAAACTTATCAGAGAAGAGGACTTTCAGCAGCTGGACGATTACGTGTTCCCTGCCATAGAAAAAGCGATCAGGAAGTTTTATCATTTGGAAGAAGCTGCGGATACCAAATTAAGTGGGCAGCTTGCCATCGTGCGTGATGTGTTGCAGAAGTACATAAAGGCCCTGCTGGCGCATGACCGAAAGGATGCACCGTTTGAGCTGGTCAGTTTGGAGCAGGATGTTCGGTATAGAGCTGTGGTGCCGGTGGAGGTAAATGGAAGGCAGTACGGTATTGCAGTAAGGGGGATCATTGACCGGGTAGATAAGCAAGACGGTTCTGTCAGGCTGATCGATTACAAATCCGGAAAAGACCTTAAGGTATTCCCTTCGGTGGAGTCCTTATTTGATAGAGACCATCCAAAAAGAAATAAGGCAGCCATGCAGACGATGATCTATGGGATGCTTTACCAAACCAAATTTCCGGAGAACCGCCAAGCCCTGAAACCTGCAATCTTTAATCTCAGGGAGATTTTTAACGATGATTTTAATCCGTACCTGCAGCGCAAAGAGGGTAGGGGCAAGGCTGAGGAGGTCAATGATTATCGGGAATTCCAAGATGAATTTGAACAAGGCTTAAAGGGATTGTTGAAGGAGATATTTGATCTTGAAGTTCCTTTCGATCAGACGGAAGACATAGAGAAATGTAAATATTGTCCCTATAAAGAAATTTGTGGAAGGTGAAAAAGAAAAGAGGCAAAACCAAGGGCCTCTTTTTTTTTTTTTCAATGATCAGGTTGGTCCCGTAAAAGTAAACGCTCACTTAGCTTTGTGTAGCGAGCCGTCTTTCCTGCTAATTACGTTCCAAGTATCCTCAAACAATAGTGCATAGGGATAGGCAGGCACATGGGGAACAGGCTTGCTCACATGGTGATTTTTTGAATCTTTTCATGTATTTCGGGGATGGCCATTACTGCTGCCGAACCGTACCATTCCAAGAGCTCCATGGTCAAAACACCTGCCTTGATTGCCGGGTCTCCATTGGTCAGGTTTTTGGCTTCCTCAAGGTCGCCCACATCAAAAATAAAGATTCCCCTAAGTTCGCCGTCACCAAAGAACGGTCCGGCAAGAACCAGTTTTTTTTCTTCCGCCAGCTTACCAATGTGGGCCATATGGGCCTGCTGAATTTTGTCCCTTTCTTCTTTAGAATAATTCGATACATCAGGGCCGCGCTTTAAAAAAGCCATGACATATTTCTTCATACCATAGTCATCCGCTTGGTATTTCTGGGCCAAATCTTCATCGTATTTTTCTTGGGAAAAACCGGAGAAAGAGAGCAAAATCAAGAGCGGTAAAAGGAGGGAAAACTTCTTCATAGTATTGGTTTTTTTATGGTGATAAGAAGGCCAGTTTTATAGTTACAATTTGACTCCCGAAATGGGAGGGAATCCAAGGGCTGGAAAGCCTGTTTTTTTTGTTGTGGTTCTGCCTTTTCCACTTTATAATTCTTGCCTTCTATCGGGGTAAATTGATTTGATATTTATGCCTTTCTGAAGGTAGCCATTAAGTCTAAAAACAGGAAGGTTTTTAGATGAAAATTTAGGAGGGATTGCTCCATGATTTCCCGGTGTTTTTGGAGGAAGGCAAGAACATTTGCCACCTGAAAGGGGCAGGAAATTAATCAGAAGGAAAGGTGATACAATAAGGAAAAGGGGAGTGATATGAGGAGAAAGGGAGAGGGGAGAACAAGAGGGGATGGCTATGGGATAGGCCGGAAATACAGCTAAGGATGCTTCCCTCAGGTAGGGGCATTATCCGTGCTTTTAACATGGAGGAAGCGCGGTACTGCCCAAATAACCTAAGGAGGCAAAGGTGAGGGGAGTCATTTTTTTTAAGATTTCAGCGATGATTTTGAAGGATATAATCTACTTTATGTTGGTTTGTTTAAATGTCTGAAATATAATGAATTAAACTATTTTTAGCCAAACCTAATTATGTCTTGGCTAAACTATTTAGTTTTGACTAAATTGATTCTAGGCTTGGTAAAGCCACAATTAAAGGGGCTTTAATGCTGGAATTTTTTTACCTTAGTTTTTGAGTCTGCAGCTAAATGAAATTAAGCGTAAAAATTCCTTTGATCTACATCATGATCGGGTGCATATGGGTGGCCCTTTCTTCTTACTATTTGGGAGCGATCCAAGAGAGAATAGGGTTGGAGAATACCACGATGTTGGAAGTGATCAAGGCACTACTTTTTGTGGTGGCATCTGGAGGTTTAATGTACTTTTTAGTTGACCGTGCGCTTCTTCAGGAAAGGCGGTTATGGAGCAGCTATTTTACCGTGTTCAACAATAGTCCGATTTGCATGTGGATGGTTCAAAAAAAGGATGGTGGAATCTATGCGTCCAACCAGATTGCAGAGAGGAATTTTGGACCAAAAAGCAAGGAAAGAAAGGCACTGAAATTTGATGAAATTTTACCGCTGAAAGGGGCTGAAAAAAAGCGGCTTTTCGGGCAGGAAAACAGTCAGATCAACCACTGTAAGCTGAGGGATATTTCTGGGAGAGAATGGGTGCTGGATTTGTATGGAGTCCCCTTCAGTTTGGGAGATAAAGAGCTTGTTATGGTCACGGCTGTTGACCACACAGAGCTGCACCAAAGCCTCAAAGAAAAGACAGAACTCAACGCCAGTCTGAAGGAGCAGAACAAGCAACTAAAGGAGTTTTCTTTTATGAACTCCCACCATCTCAGAAGACCGCTTTCCAACATCTTGGGGATAATAAGTTTGTTTGATGAGCAGGAAAAAAATAAGGCGGAAGCCATTAAGATGCTCAAGGAATCCTCTGAGCAACTGGACCAAGAAATAAGAAAAATGAGTGAAGTACTAAGCAAGTCAAATATGCAGTTAGAAATGCAAGAAGAATTGGTGTCCCAGAAGCTACAGTCCATACTTGTTGTGGACGATGACAGGGTCCAGCAAATGATCAATAAAAGACTGTTCAAAAAGAATAATCCTGAATTAAAGCTCCATTTTTTTGAGAATCCATTGGACGCTTTGGACTGGATTGAGACCAATACAGTGGACATTATTCTGCTGGATATCAATATGCCGGAGATAAGTGGATGGGAGTTTTTGGACAAGATGGTGGAAAAGGGAATAACCATTGAAGTGAAGATGCTTTCCTCCTCGATAGATCCGGAGGATGAAGAAAGAAGTAAACAATATGATATAGTTAGCGGTTTTTTAGTGAAGCCACTTCAGAAGGAGGTATTGGCGGAAATTTTAAAGGGCTAAATAATCCCTATGATATAAAGCCTAATCGGGCTAATTTTATTAGTTTCGCACTTTCAAGAAAATTTTATGGCTGATAATTCAACAAAAAAAGAGCATATTTTAAGCCCTAAGATAGATAAGATGTTGTTGGGCCTTTCTGACGCTTTTGCGTTTGTCTGGCGTTTTTTCAAAGAGGTATGGGTTCCTCCTTATGAGTTTCGGGAGGTCATCCGGCAATGTTACAAGATCGGTTACAATTCCCTGGCGCTTATTTCTTTAACAGGATTCATTGTGGGTATCGTTTTTACCAATCAGTCCAGGCCATCACTTTCCGAGTTTGGTGCTACTTCATGGTTGCCGGCACTGATTTCCATTGCGATCGTAAGGGCAATGGGGCCATTGGTGACCGCTTTGATTGCTGCCGGTAAGGTGGGGTCGAGCATCGGCGCTGAAATAGGTTCCATGAAAGTTACCGAGCAGATAGATGCCATGGAAGTGTCCGCTACCAACCCCTTTAAGTTTCTGGTGGTAACCAGGGTACTGGCCACGACATTTATGATCCCTATATTGGTGATGTATACAGATTTTGTGGCTTTGATGGGGGCTTTTCTTTCTGTCAACACCAAGGAGAATGTAAGCTTTACCACTTACTTTGTTCAGGTGTTTGAGGCGATTTCATTTTTGGACATTTTCTCTTCCATCCTCAAATCTCTGGTATTTGGATTTACCATTGGGATTGTCGGCTGCTATAAGGGATATCATTCCTCCAAAGGAACCGAGGGGGTGGGCAAGGCTGCCAATGCCTCGGTGGTATTGGCCATGTTCTTGATCTTCATTGAAGAGCTCTTGGCCCTTCAGATTGTAAACTTTATCAGACTGTCATAGCTATGAGGGAAAAAGTGGTCGAAGTTCGGGGATTGAAGAAGTCTTTTGGAGACCTGGATGTACTGATGGGAGTAGACCTGGACCTGTACAAGGGGGAAAACGTGGTCGTGCTGGGAAAATCAGGTACGGGCAAGTCGGTTTTGATTAAGATTATGGTGGGACTGCTGACCCAGGATGAGGGCGCCATGAAGGTTTTGGGCAAAGAGGTTTCCAGCCTTTCACCCAAGGAATTGAACGATCTGCGGCTGAAGATAGGTTTTTCCTTCCAGGCCAGTGCACTTTATGATAGTATGACCGTAAGGGAAAACTTGGAGTTTCCCTTGGTAAGAAATGTAAAAGGGCTCAGCAAAGCGGAGAAGGATAAAATGGTGGAGGAGGTTTTGGATGCTGTGGGACTTTCACAGACCATCAACCAGATGCCCTCTGAGCTATCGGGAGGTCAAAGAAAAAGGATCGGCATAGCCAGAACCTTGATCCTGAAACCTGAGATTATGCTGTATGATGAACCGACAGCGGGACTTGATCCCATTACCTGCAGTGACATCAATAACCTGATCAATGAGGTCAGGGAAAAGTTCAATACATCTTCTATTATCATTACCCATGACCTCACGTGTGCAAAAGATACAGGGGACCGTATGGCTGTCTTACTCGATGGGGCATTTGGTGCGGAAGGTAAGTTTGAGGATGTTTTCGGTAATCCATCCGATATTCGAGTGAAATCATTTTACGACTATAACTTCATTAAATAATGAGAAATGATAATAAAAAATCGGTAATAGTAGGCATTTTCATACTGATAGGAATCATCATTATGGTAGCCGGCATACTGACTTTGGGAGCCCAGCAAAAGGTGTTTGTAAAGAGTTTCCGGGCCACGGCGGTATTTGAGGATGTAGGTGGTTTGCAAAAAGGCAATAACGTATGGTTTTCTGGTGTAAAAATCGGAACAGTGACCGCGATAAAGTTTTATGGGGATTCCCAGGTGGAGATAGAAATGAACATCGATTCAGACACCAGGGAATTTATCCGAAAAGACTCCAAAGCCACGATCAGCTCGGATGGACTTATCGGTAATAAGATTATCGTGATTTATGGAGGCAGTACCCAGGCCCCGGTGATCGAGGATGGGGACAGGCTGCAGGCAGTGATGCCACTGGATACGGACAATATGATGGAGACCCTTCAGGAAAACAACCAAAACCTGGTTTCCATCACCAATGACCTTAAAGTGCTGACGGGAAAGATTGCCAAAGGCGAAGGGATTATCGGTGCGGTACTGACCGACAGTACCTTGGCGGAGAACTTTAGAAAGATTGTAAACAATTTAGAAACAACCTCTGCCAATAGTAACCGACTATCTGCGGATCTCAGGAAATTTACCGCTGGGATCAATAAAGAAGGGACGATGATGTATGAGATGGCCAATGATACGGCCGTATTTGCCAGCCTGAAGCATACCGCTAAGGAATTGGAAAAAACGAGTATGGAAGCTTCTTCTGCTGCCAGCAACTTTAATGAAGCAAGTGGAAAGCTGACTTCCTCAGACAATGCCTTGGGCATGCTACTGAATGATGAGGAGTTTGCCTCTTATATCAAAGAGACCCTGGAAAATGCGGAAGTAACCACTCATCTGCTGAACGAAAATCTGGAGGCCCTGAAGTATGCCTGGATCATGAGAAAGGCACACAAAAGAAAGGAAAAAGCCGAGGCCGAAGCTGCAGAAGAGGAGTAGGGCTTTTCTAAATAAGGAGTCATTTAAAAAGACAGTCTTATCATGGTTATTGAAGCCAGAAAGACTGTCTTTTTGTTTTAGGTATCAGGTATTGGCCTGAAAGGGATTTAGGCTGCTGAACTGAATAAAGCACCTATTATCACTGGCAGATCTCCTATGGTCTTCTCCTCTCTTCATCCACATCAAAGACGGCCCTATACCTTCTAAAAAGGATGGGGCAGGATTGTAGAGAAATTTACTGCCGTATTATCACCTTTTGTATTTTTTATCAAGGAAGGTTAAGTTGTTTTTACAATTCAAAGGGTTTAATTGTTGGTTTATTTTTATAAATACACATTTCATTTAAACCTCTAATCCGCTCACTATTTTTTCCTGGGCTTCTTCCAGTTCTTGTTCACTCGCTTCCATTTGCTCGTTTTCTACTGTTGTGTCCAATACCACAGAGATACTAATGGGGAAATGGTCAGAGCCAATGGAGGGGTGTACTTGCAGTTTTTTTAACTTAAAGTGGTTACTCAAAAAGATGTGGTCCAGGGGCCATCGCAGAAAGGGATATTGTGCATGAAAGGTATTGAACATGCCCCGGCCTCTCCTCGGATCTCCCATACCACTGATCTTGAGAAAAAGTTCGCTGGTATAGCTCCAGGCTACATCATTAAGGTCTCCCATGATGATAGCTGCTTTACCGTAGGATTTCGCTGCTTTGCCGGCAATGAGTATTTCCGCATCTCTTTCGGTGCTGTGGGTGTTTTCTCCCGGTACCGGAGGGGTAGGGTGGATACCATAGATTCGAATAGTTTCCCCGTTGTTTAAGAGCAGGTCGGTCTGTATAGAAGGAATCTCCTCATCAATCAGGTACTTGACCTGTGTGTTTTTTAGCGGATACTTAGAGTAGAAGAGCATTCCGTAGGTATTTTCCAGCGGTATCTCCACCTGATAGGGGTATTTGTCCTTCAGCAGGGCAATTTGGTCAGCCCACTTATGGTCGGTTTCCACCAACATAAAAACATCGGGCCTGATCCTCTGTATCATTTTAAGGCACTTCTGGAAGTGCTCGTTGTATTGGTAAACGTTGGCGACCATTAAGGATAAGGTGCTTTTTTCGTGCTTATCGGCCGATTTTACCATTTTTGTACTGAAGGGGGTATAGGGGATTATTTGGCTTAAAAGGTAAAAAAAGAGCACGATAAGTACGGTAAGAATGGCATAATCTACTTTTTTTAAACTGCCATAGTCCTCAAAAAACCAGGCAATTATCAGACATGATATTAACAGGAGCTTCTGGAACCTGGGGTAGTCAAAAATTCTAAAAGTCCAGTAGTCTTTTTTTACCAGTGGCATGAGGCTTGCGGCAATAATCAAGACAGAAAATAAATAGAGGGCTACTTTCATATTATAGAATAATTTCGTTGTCCTTCCGGGATAATGATCCGATCAAAACAAGCAATTGGCCAGCTTACAATTTAGCTTAAAAAAAGTTAACTTAAGGAATCAAACGGATTATTAGGCAGTTGATTGATTGTCTATCTTTTTTACCAATATAACTATAAAAACATATGTCATTCGATCCTTATAACATCAAAAAGAAACTTGAGTCTTCAAAAGGAGCTTTGACCTATTGGAGCCTGCCTGCCTTGCAAGATCAAGGGTACAAGGTGAAGCAACTTCCTTTTTCCATTCGGATATTATTGGAAAATGCGCTCAGGAACTACGATGATTTTGCCATAACCAAGGAACATATCGAAACCCTTTTAAACTGGGGGCCTGCCCCATCGGATAAAGATATTCCTTATAAGCCTGCCCGGGTACTGATGCAGGATTTTACCGGAGTGCCGGCCGTGGTGGACATTGCTTCCCTGAGGGCTGAAGCTGTAAGAAAAGGGAAAGATCCCCAAAAGATCAATCCACTTATTCCTGTTGACCTGGTGGTTGACCACTCGGTGCAGGTGGATTATTTTGGAACGGACTATTCGTACAAAAAGAATGTGGATGTGGAGTATGAGCGAAACGGCGAAAGGTACGAGTTCCTTAAATGGGCTCAAAAATCATTTGACAACTTTTCGGTGGTTCCTCCGGGGATGGGCATCTGCCATCAAGTCAATTTGGAATACCTTGCCCGAGGAGTAATAGAAAGGGAGGGAAATGTATTTCCCGACACCTTGGTGGGAACGGACTCCCATACCCCCATGGTCAACGGTATCGGAGTAGTGGGCTGGGGAGTTGGCGGTATTGAAGCGGAAGCGGCACTGTTGGGCCAGCCCATTTATTTTATCATGCCGGAGGTAGTCGGTTTGAAGTTGACCGGCAAGCTGCCTTTGGGGACCACCGCCACGGACATGGTCCTGACTATCACCGAACTGTTGAGAAAGCATGGTGTGGTAGGAAAATTTGTGGAAGTTTTTGGTCCAGGATTGGATACCCTGACTGTGCCGGACAGGGCTACGATCTCTAATATGTCCCCTGAGTTTGGCTGTACGGTGACTTATTTTCCGATAGATGACCGCACCTTGGACTATATGTCCAAAACCAACCGCCCAAAAGAGCAGATCAAGCTGGTAGAGGACTATGCCAAGGCCAACATGCTATGGAGACAGGACGAAGATCAGGTGAACTACAGCAGTGTGGTGGAACTGGACCTGGGCACGGTGGAACCAACCGTGTCTGGCCCCAAAAGACCGCAGGATAAGATTTTGGTAAGGAACTTTAAGGAGAAGTTTGGGGAGTTATTGAAAGAGGTCCATGGAAGGGAGTATATACCTATTGACAAACGGGATAAAAGCAGATGGTTTGGGGAAGGGGGGAGCCAGCCGGTAGAAAAGGCCGGGGAACTGCCCCAGGATGTGGAAATTGCCACCTCTACCAAAAACGGGCTGAAAACAGTAGAAGTAAAGATCAACCATGACGAGTTTGTACTTTCTGATGGAAGCATAGTCATAGCGGCGATCACCTCCTGTACCAACACTTCCAATCCCAGCGTAATGATCGGGGCCGGTTTGGTCGCCAAAAAGGCCCGTGAAAGGGGGCTGGATGTCAAGCCTTGGGTAAAAACCTCCTTGGCACCGGGTTCAAAAGTGGTGACGGATTACCTGGAGGCCTCTGGGCTTTTGACTGATCTGGAAGCCTTAAGATTTCACGTTGTGGGCTATGGGTGTACCTCTTGTATTGGGAATTCCGGTCCTTTGCCCAAGCACATTGCCCATGCAGTAGAGGAAAATGACTTGGTGGTGGCATCTGTACTTTCAGGAAACCGTAATTTCGAAGCCCGTGTGCATCCGCAAGTCAAGATGAATTACCTGATGTCCCCTATGTTGGTAGTGGTGTACGCTCTGGCAGGCAGGGTGGATGTGGACCTGAACAAAGAGCCTTTGGGCTTTGACCCGAATTTAGAGCCGGTATACCTAAAGGACATCTGGCCAAGCAATGAAGAGATTTTTGAAGTGATGGGCAGGGTGCTTAATCCAAATGACTTTGAGAAGAACTATGGAGAGATCTTTGAAGGTAATGAGCAATGGAAAAACCTTCAAGCTCCTGATGATCAGGTTTACCAATGGTCAAACAAGTCTACCTATATCAAGGAGGCTCCTTTTTTCCAAGGGATCTCTTCTGATGTAAAGGAGCCCCAAAATATCCAGGGAGCCCATGTTCTACTGAAATTGGGGGATTCGATCACCACGGACCACATTTCACCTGCCGGTGCTTTTGCGGAAGCTTCACCTGCCGGTCAGTACCTGGTGGGCAGGGGAGTGGAGAGGAAGGATTTCAACTCCTATGGTTCCAGAAGGGGAAATGATGAAGTGATGGTGCGGGGGACATTTGCCAATGTAAGGATCAAAAACCAATTGGCCAGCCGGGAAGGGGGCTATACCAGCCATATTCCTACGGATGAGGAAATGACGGTTTTTGAAGCTTCACAGAAATATAAGGCTTCGAATACTCCTTTGGTCGTCTTAGCGGGGAAAGAGTATGGTAGTGGCTCGTCCAGGGACTGGGCTGCCAAGGGAACCAATCTTTTGGGCATCAAGGCGGTCATTGCAGAGAGTTATGAGCGTATCCACCGGTCCAACCTGGTGGGGATGGGTGTCCTGCCGCTGCAATATCTGGAGGGGCAGTCTGCGGAAAGCTTAGGCCTTGATGGAAAAGAAACCATTAGCATCTCGGGCATTGCCGAAGGACTCAGTCCAATGAAGAAACTTCAGGTAAGCGCCAAAAAAGCTGCTGGTGCTGAAGTTAATTTTGAGGTGCTTTGTAGGCTTGACTCTGAAGTAGAGGTGGCCTATTACAAAAACGGGGGTATTCTTCATTATGTGTTGAGGCAGTTTTTGAAGCAGGATTAGTTTTTATGTGTCAACATTTGAATTAGTTAATCACGGATGGACACGGATAGCGATTGACTGAGCTGGTCTGAGTTGACCGGAATCAGAACTGGTCTGAATTTGCAATTGAGCTGGTCGGAATCAGAGCTGTCCAGATGTGTAATTGAGCTGGTTGGGATCAGAGCTGTCCGGATGTGTAATTGAGCTGGTCGGGATTTGTAATCCCGACCTTCTTATAAACAGGGATTTGCAATCCCTCAAAGTACATTTTCACCCCTACCAGCGGTACAATGCTGTTAAGTAAACCACAGATAAAATGGATAAACACAGATAAAGGGAGTTTAAATAACTACATCTGTGTTTCTCTGTATTCATCCGTGGTCAATATCCGCTTTAACTTAATAGCATTGGCCTTTGGTAGGCAAGGAAGATTTTCAGAGCTGGTCGGGATTTGTAATCCCGACCTTCTTGTATACATGGATTTACCATCGCTCAAAGTATCATTTTTCCCCTGCCTGTGGTACAATGCTTTTAAGTAAACCACAGATAAAATGGATAAACACAGATAAAGGGGGGTAAATAACCACATCTGTATTCATCTGTGGCAATATCACCATTAACTTGATACCATTGTCCTTCGGTGGGCAAGGAAGATTTTCAGAGCTGGTCGTGATTTGTAATCCCGACCTTCTTGTATACATGGATTTACCATCGCTCAAAGTATCATTTTTCCCCTGCCTGTGGTACAATGATGTTAAGTAAACCACAGATAAAATGGACAAACAAGGATAAAGGGGGGGTAAATAACCACATCAGTGTATATCTGTATTCATCTGTGGTCAATATCCTCTTTAACTTAATAACATTGTCCTTCGGTAGGCAATGAAGATTTTCAGAGCTGGTCGTGATTTGTAATCCCGACCTTCTTGTATACATGGATTTACCATCGCTCAAAGTATCATTTTCACCCCTGCCAGCGGTACAATGCTGTTAAGTAAACCACAGATAAAATGGATAAACACGGATAAAGGGGGGTAAATAACCACATCAGTGTATATCTGTATTCATCCGTGGTCAATATCCGCTTTAACTTAAAGCATTGTCCTTCGTTCGGTAGGCAAGGAAGATTTTTTGGCTAGTTTAAAAAACAAACCTTATAGGTTGGGATAATTCACCTTCAATGAAATCTTCTTGTTTCAGGTAAGGATTTTGTTTCATTTGTACTACGGGCAGAATTCAGGATAGTCAGTTAATATTTTTTGATCAGTTTGCTTCCATCAACCGCTTTTAGCAAAATGTTAAGCCAAACAGTGAATGATTAATTTTATCCGCACGATATAAATCTTATTTTTGTTGGCTAGACCTTAATACAACCTTTGGTCAATGAAATCCAATTGATTAGAATAAGCATTTTTCTAGGTGACCCTTTTAATCAGGTTGCATGTCTGAAAGGTGGAATTGGATTTTATATGATCAATTAAATCAATTCAAGAAACACATGAAAAACATCAATCCAACGCAAACCACCGCCTGGAAGAAATTAAGCACACTTTCCAAAGAGAAAAAAGGGCAAACCATTCAATCACTTTTTGCAGACAAATCCAGGTTTGACCGTTATTCAATCCGGTTTGAGGACATCTTAGTGGACTATTCTAAAAACAGGGCAGATGAAGATGTCCTGAAAGCATTATTTGAACTTGCGGAGGAAACAGGACTAAAGGCAGCTATAGAGGCCATGTTTACCGGTGCTCCCATCAACCAGACTGAAGGACGCGCGGTACTTCATACCGCTTTGAGAAACCGTAGCAATAGCCCGATTGAAGTGGATGGGAAAGATGTGATGCCGGATGTAAATGCCGTACTGGCCCAAATGAAAGGTTTTGCGGACAAAATCAATGCTGGAGACTGGAAAGGCTATACCGGAAAGTCCATTAAATCCTTGGTCAACATCGGTATCGGAGGAAGTGATCTTGGTCCTGTAATGGTGACAGAAGCCCTGAAACCTTATCAAAACGAAAACTTGGACATCCACTTTGTTTCCAATGTGGACGGAACCCATATCGCAGAGACGTTGAAGAAAGTGGATCCTGAGACCACGCTTTTCTTTATCGCCTCCAAGACCTTTACCACGCAGGAGACCATGACCAATGCCCATTCGGCGAGATCTTGGTTCTTGGAGCATGCAAAGGATGAAGCAGCCATTGCCAAGCACTTTGTGGCCTTGTCCACCAATGCGGAAGCGGTTGCGGCTTTTGGTATAGATACCAAAAACATGTTTGCCTTCTGGGACTGGGTAGGGGGAAGGTACTCCCTTTGGTCAGCTATTGGTTTGCCTATTGCCTGTGCCATCGGATTTGACAATTTTGAAAAACTGTTGGATGGTGCCCATGCCATGGACAAGCATTTTAGAAGTACTGACTTTGAGTCAAATATTCCGGTGGTTTTGGCCTTGATCGGTTTGTGGAATACCAACTTCTTGGGCGCTTCTTCTGAGGCCATTTTGCCTTATGATCAGTACCTGCACCGTTTTGCGGCTTACTTCCAGCAAGGCAATATGGAAAGTAACGGCAAGTACGTGTCCCGCAATGGGGAGAAGGTAGATTATACCACTGGTCCGATTATCTGGGGAGAACCAGGTACCAACGGTCAGCATGCTTTCTATCAGTTGATCCACCAGGGTACCCATTTGATCCCTTGTGATTTTATCGCACCGGCCATTTCCCATAACCCAGTGGGGGATCACCACGTGAAATTGCTGTCCAACTTCTTTGCCCAGACAGAGGCGTTGATGAACGGGAAGTCATTGGAAGAGGTTAAAGCCGAGCTGAGCAAAGCAGGTAAATCGGATGAAGAAATTTCCAAACTGGCTCCGCACAAGGTTTTTGAAGGAAACCGACCTACCAATTCCATCTTGGTGAAGAAAATTGATCCCTATACCCTTGGTTCCTTAGTGGCCATCTATGAGCACAAGATCTTCGTGCAAGGAGTGATCTGGAACATCTTCAGTTTTGATCAGTGGGGAGTGGAACTGGGCAAGGTGTTGGCTAAAAATATCCTGCCTGAACTGGAAGGAGAGGAGGAGGTAAGTTCCCATGACGCCTCTACCAATGGCCTGATCAATGCTTACAAAGCGTTGAGAAAGTAATTGATAGTATCTAGTATTTAGTATCAAGTATATAGTATCAAGTAGTTAGCAGTAAGTTATAAAGGCTTGCGTTGACATAAGTACATAAATAAAAAGATCCGATGATGAGTCGGATCTTTTTTTGTAGAGACAGTCAGGCTTTGAACATAGGTCAATCATGATGGTGTCTGTATGCAATGATTAGTATTGCTTCATCGGTGACTTTGTAGGCCAATCTGAAGTCTTCATCAATTATTATTGAAATACCTTGCCATATCCTTTAAGCCCTGTTCGATAGGAGTGACCTTGAAGTCGGGGAATTTTGACCTGAATTTTTCAAAGGACATGATGTATTCCTCTTCAAACTGATACTGCATTTCAGACGATTCCTTTAAAATAGGGATAAACCAAGACAACACCTTCAGCAGCATTTTGGGCATTACCTTAAGCCTATGGTCAGTCTCCAATGCTTGGTTAAGGATTTCTACAATTTCATGGAGTGTAATGGGCGCCGAAACGGGCAAGTGCCAGACTTCCCCATAACAGTCCTCATCAAGGGCCAATGCTACCAATGCTTTTGCATTGTCCTGGATATTTGCATAAGTATGCTTTACATTTCCTTTACTGAGAGAAAGAGGGGACTTCCCTTGTTGCATTTTTTCCAAGATGGAAATATATAAAACACTGTTAATTGCACCCTCCCCGTAAAAGTCGGCTGAGCGGCCAATTAATCCCTGTATTTTCCCTTGTCCTATTGCCTGCATTAGCATTTCGGCTATTTTCATCCGGACCAGCCCTTTTTTCGAAGCGGGGGATTGTGGAGTTTGCTCATCAAAGGGTATTGGTAGGGGATTTGAATACATGTACACATTGTCCAGAAAAATAAGCCTGGCACCCTGATCTGCACATGCCGCAATGACATTTTGCATAATGATTTCCCATTGAACCTGCCAAACCTTGGCGCTGTAGGGCAAACCAACACAAAGGTAAACATATTGACTACCCTGAATGGCCCTGCATGTTTCCTCTTTGTTCAGCAAATCAGCAGTCCTACTTTCTGGGAAATCCCTCATTCTTTTCCGTGAAACCAACCTGAAATTGACTTGTCTTCGCTGCAGTTCTTTATAAACTGCCTGGCCCATGGCGCCATTGGCACCAAGGACGGTATGTAATGGAAATGGATCCTTCATTATAAGTGGAATGTTTAACTACGGTTCAAATTTCCGAAGTTGAGCACCCATTCCACTGAACAAATGTTAAGAAATCAGCTGGGGGAATTTTTTCTAAGCCTGCTTAGATGCTGAGGGGTAATGCCCAAAAATGAAGCAATATACTGTTGTGGAACATTAAGAACATAATCGGGGTTTTCTTTGATGATCTTTTCATACCTTTCCTGAGCTGTGGCTGATTGGAGCATGGCCACCCTTCTTTCCATGGCTATAAATAGGTTCTCGGCAATGACCCTTCTGAAAATGTGGATTTTAGGAATTTCTTGTGACAATGCCTCAAGATCCTTCCTATGAATAGAAAACAACAGGCAATCTTCAATGGCCTGAATATTTTCCTTGGTAGGGGTTTGGGTCAAAAAGCTGGTGTAGGATGAAATAAACTCCTTTTCACGACAAAAATAGCAGGTTATTTCGCCTCCATTCTCCTCCAAATAATAAACCCTCAGCAGGCCCGCTTTGACAAAAAAGACTTCATCACATTGCTGGCCTTCCCTTATTAAAAAATTGTTTTTCTTAATGGGTTTAGGGCGAAAATAGGTAGCAATCTTTTCTCTTTCAGTAAGGGACAAGGGGGTAATTTTGTCAATTTCATCAATAAGCTCTTGCATTCATAAGGAAGATTAATAGTTCGTAGAAAGGGAACTTACATTAACTCTTAGGTTTATCATCCTTTTTCACCCATATCATTGCCACTTTACCTCTAGTTCGCATGGATTCCATATAGCTAATAGCTTGAGGGGTTTCCGTAAAAGGATAGGTCTTTTCGATATGAACACTAATTTTTTTGTTTTGAATTAAAGTAGCCAAAGTCTTTAGATCTTTTGTATTGGGTTCAGCTGTGAATTGAACCAGGGGGAATTTGCTAAAAGCCCTGTTTAAAAGTACCGAAATCATGTGCCTCATTGTTGTGAAACCTACCATAACCCCTCGCTCCCCCATGCGTTTGAAGTCTTGATGGGAAAGATTGCCATGTGTATCAATAACGAGCTTGTATTTTCCCCTGTGTTCGTGAATGCTTTCTTGGTCATAAGCAATGAAATGATCTGCACCCAAGTTCTTTACAAAATTAACATTTTTAAGAGAACAAACAGCTGTTACTTCGGCACCAAAGGCCTTTGCAATTTGTACGGCAAAATGTCCAACGCCACCTGAAGCACCATTGATCAGTACCGATTCCCCTGTTTTAAGCTGTCCATGGTTAATAACCGCCTGCAAAGCAGTTATCCCGGCCAAAGGAAGGCAAGCCATTTCAGGAAAATCAGTCTTTTCTGGCATGATAGCACAAACACTTGTAGGCATACTTGCATATTCAGCAAAAGCCCCACCTGAAAGCATTTCACCAAATACCCGATCTCCTACCTTAACATGGGAAACATTTTTTCCCACTTTTTCTACAATGCCTGCAAAATCAGCTCCCAGAATTTTATGTTTTGGCTTGAACAAGCCGAAGGTAAATCGTGCAAAATATGGCTTTCCCCTTAAAATGTGCCAGTCGGCTGGATTGGCTGAATTAGCCATTACCCTAACCAGAAGATGATCATCCTTCAGAATAGGATCTTCCACCTCTTCTAATCGAAGTATTTCCGGCCCACCATATTTTGATTTTCTAAATGCTTTCATATCACATTTTCTTCAGTTTAGGAGGATAGGTCGTCTGGCATTAGGTAACCACAAAGAGCACAAAAGTTTTCACGGAGGTCGCTAAGCTTTTGTTTTAACCCGGATTGTGCAATAGGATTCGTTATGAGGGCTGAAAATGCAAGAAAATCAGGCTGTTTGGAGACTGAGGCATAGCACCGCTATGGTGAAGTCGAAAACAGCAGGGAAGCGACTGATTTTAAAGCAGTTTCAGGCCGCAATAGATTTTCTATTGCATATTTCGGGTTTTATTACCTTTTATAGAGGGATAAGGAGGTCGGGTTGTCAGATTTCCCGGTTTTTGTGCTAAGTCATTTTAGGTAGGGAGATATTCGGCAATTATTTCTTTGCTGTCCAAATAATCCACGATGTCAACTTTTGAAGTTTCCATTTTTTTTACTGCGTAGTCTTTTCCGAATTTCTTTAGCTTTCTTACTGGTTTTTTTGTTCAATTACCCTTATTACTTTACAAGGATTGCCTGCAGCAAATACATCTGCGGGAATGTCTTTGGTCACCACACTACCGGCCCCAATGACACTTCTATCCCCAATTTTCACCCCGGGACAAATAACGACACTTCCTCCCACCCAAACATCCTCTCCAATGGTAATCGGTTTTGCGTATTCGCGCCCTGAACTTCTCTCAATATGATTAATGGGATGTGTGGCCGTGTAAATTTGTACATTTGGTCCAAACATGGAACGGCTCCCGATGGTCACCGGCGCAACGTCGAGTACTATGCAGTTGAAGTTGAAAAATACACTTTCACCAACCGTTATGTTGTAGCCGTAGTCGCAATAAAAGGGCGGCTGTACCCACAAATCCGGGGCGGCATTGGGAAGAAGCTCTTTAAGTACATGGCTTCTTTCTGTTGGCTTGTCCTCTCTTGTTTCGTTGAGTGTCTTTATCAGTAGCCGGGCCTGTATTCTGTCTTCCACCAATTCTTCGTCCAATGGGGCATACATTTTACCGGCAATCATTTTTTCTTTTTCAGTTTCCATCCTTTGAAAGTAATGTAATCGGGTTGTCCATACAAATTTGCCAGGAAAGAGTTTGAAAGTTAACCGTACCTTTTGGAATTAAAGTACTTAACCTTGTTTGCCTGTCCGGAGTTTTACTTTCTTCTGCCTTAAGGCCGTTAGAATATGTCTTTTCCCTTCGACAGGCTCAGGGACCAATATTCGACAGGCTCAGGGACCAAGATTCAACAGGCTGAGGAACCATGAGTTCTGTTATCTCAAGTATAAGTTGTCCTGACTCCATTAGCAGGAGCAATCCTAGCAAAAAGAAAGGGATCTCAAGTTCATGTATAATTTACTATGACCCCATAAGTAGGAGGGATACTAGAAAAAAAGAAAGGCTGGATAAGAAATCTAGCTCAGTGTAGATTATAAACGCTACTATCATTTTAAGACCCTTGACTTAAGTCAGGTATTTCGGCATAGTGTTCCGTATACATGATATCATTTTCTTTCCAATATGCCTTAAGAGCCGTAAGAATTATATTGTACTGATCATTTCTTTTTAGATTGAAGCCAAATAATAAACCATAGTTCTTTGGGTTTTCAGCAGCTAGTGGGTTCGATAACAAGTTACCATATATCATTTCTCTAAATATAAAAATGCTTCCATCTTTGTATTTAAACTCAACCAGAAAAGTAGTGGAGGTGGGTCCATTAGGCTTATGAACAACCGCTTCAAATTCTTTTTGTTGGCTCAATGAATCAAAAAGGTAAGTTGCACTTCCCAATAACATGGTTGTCATGAGCGAAATTTTTTCTAGTTTACTGGCAAGTTTAAAAGTACCTCTCTCAAACTTCTTAAAGCTCAATAAGTGTCCCTTTTTCATTTCAGAGGTTGATAGGACAACAGGAAATCTTTCGCAGAAATTTTCAATTTTTTTGTCAGAAAATTGGGCAACAGCCTTGGTTAGACCAAAAAAGGTACAAAGTATAAATATTAAAATGAGAATCTTCTTATGCATAATTTTCATAATGACTGCTTCTTAAAAAAGGCCTAAGCCAGTATCGCTTCCCAACCTTCCAATCTTTCAATTTTCCAATCTTAAATCACTCCCTCACCTGCCCATTCCCCCGTACTATCCACTTATAGGAGGTCAGTTCTTCCAGGGCCATAGGGCCACGGGCATGCAGTTTTTGAGTGGAAATGCCGATTTCTGCCCCTAGTCCAAACTGTGCCCCATCGGTAAAGGCAGTGGAGGTATTGGCATAAACGGCCGCCGCGTCCACGGATTTTAAAAACAGTTCAATGACCTTTTCATCCTCGGCCACCACGGCCTCACTGTGTTTGGAACTGTGCCGGGCAATATGCTCCAAGGCGGAATCCAGATCGGGTACGGTTTTGATGGACATGGTCATGGCCAAAAACTCGGTTCCAAAATGCTCCTCTTCCGCAGGAAGGAGCAGCTCAGCAGGATAACTGCCTTTCAAAACCTCAAAAGCTGCCTTATCGGCATAGATTTTCACTCCCTTTTCTCCCAATGGCTTGGAAATTTCTGGTAGGGCCTGGAGTTTTTCCTGGTGAAGGACCAAACAGTCCAAGGCATTGCAGACACTGACTCTTCTGGTCTTTGCATTGGCAATGATATTGGCGGCCTTTCCATTGTCTCCGGATTTGTCCAGATAGGTATGGACGATGCCCGCCCCGGTTTCGATCACCGGCACTTTTGAATTTTCCCGGACAAAATTGATCAGTCCCTGACTGCCTCTTGGGATGATGATATCGATATAGTTCACGGCCTGAAGCATTTCTGCTGTAGCTTCCCGCTCAGGAGGCAATAAGGTGACAATATCAGGGTTGATGCCGTTTTTTTCCAGCACTTTGTGGATAAGGCCGACGATTACCGTATTGGAGTCATGGGCATTACTGCCACCTTTCAGGACCAGGGCATTGCCTGATTTGAGGCAGAGGCTGAAAACATCAAAGGTCACATTGGGACGGGCTTCATAGATGATGCCGATCACACCCAGCGGCACAGAGACCTTGCTGAGCTGCAGTCCGTTCTCCAGCGTTTTTTTGGCCAGCTTTCTGCCCAGCGGGGAGGGGAGCTTCACCACATTTAAAATATCTTCGGAAATGCCCTCGATCCGCTCTTGGGTAAGCTTCAGCCGGTCATATTTCGGGTCCTGCGGATCCATTCGGTCCAGGTCCTTTTGGTTGGCCTTGAGAATTTGGGGAATACTCTCCCATGTCAGCTTGGCCAGGTCTTCCAGGGTCCTGTTTATCTGCACTTCAGAAAGCAAAGCCAGCGACCTGCTGGCCTCCTTTACTTTGGAGAAAGTCGTTTCTAAATTCATCTTAATGGTTGTTTTGGTGGAGGTAAAGGTAATCGTAATGGATAATGGGTTTTTGATTGGCCTGGCCTATTTTTTCCGTAGCCACTTTTGCCCCATAAGCCGCCTTACCCAGACCAATTTTCTTGCCATTTTCTGCGACGATCCTTATAATCTCTCCTTTTATAAAGTCACCTTTGACTTCCAGTACCCCAATAGGCAGTAGGCTGGTGATCTTATCTGATTTCAACGCGTTTTCAGCACCGGCATTGATGATGACTTCCCCTTTTGAATATTGGTCAGCATGGGCGATCCATTTTTTGGAACTCTGCTTGGCCTTGGAGGGCTCGAAGTAAGTACACTTCAACCTTCCATGGTAATAGTCAATCAGCACCTCCTCACGCTTGCCATTGGCAATGGTCACGCCTATGCCCAGATCAGCTGATTTTTTGGCCATATGCATTTTGGTCAGCATACCGCCCCGCCCAAAGGAACTCTTGGAAGAAGAAATATAACTGGCCATAGAAGGGGCTTTGGTCCCGACATGCTCGATCAGTTCCGCGTCAGGATCACTGGGATGTCCCTTGAAGATGCCGTCTACATTGCTGAGGATAATAAGGTTTTGGGCATCCATCATGGCTGCTACCAAGCCTGCCAGTTCATCATTGTCGGTAAACATCAGCTCTGTCACGGAAACCGTGTCATTCTCGTTGATCACTGGGATGATATCGTTTTTGAGCAGGCCTTCCAAGCAGTTTTTCATATTGAGGTAATGCTTCCGGTCCCTGAAATCACTTTTGGTGACCATGATCTGGGCGATGCTGCTTTTGAGCGCCCCAAAGAGGCTCTTGTAGGAGTTGATCAGCTCTATCTGCCCCACAGCGGCCAATATCTGCTTTTGGACCACTGGATCGGTTTTTTCTTCAAAGACCGTTGACTTTCGTCCAAAGGCCACTGCCCCTGAGGTGATCAGAATAAGTTTGAGGCCCTGTTCGCGGAGGTAAACCATCTGCCGAACAAGGGATTCCATACGGGACTTGTCCGGTGTTCCGTCTGCCTGTGTAAGGACATTGGAACCTATTTTGATGACGATTGTATTTCCCTTGCGATGTAACATACCGATGTATTTGTATTCTAAACTGATACCAAAAATAGCAAGGAATATCAGATTTGGCTATAGTTTTTTTCGGTGAAATTTTTTAAACAGTATTGGGTGTTTTTCAATGAAAATCAGTTTAAGTGTCTCACGGATAGCACAGAAGTACGCAGAATTTGCTATTTTAAGGATAAGCAATTTATTTTTTAAGTGATGAAAGTTGAAAACAGTTTAAGTTATAAAATAAGAGGAGCAATTTTTAGAGTCCATTCCGAACTTGGTCCAGGGTTACTCGAGAGTGTATATGAGAAAGCTCTTATTTTGGAGTTAAAAGAGGTCGGACTGGTGGTCAAATCCCAGGTTCCTGTACCTGTAATTTACCGCTCTGTAAAGTTGGCGATGGGGTTTAGATTGGATTTATTAGTAGAGGATCAGGTGATACTGGAAATTAAATCAGTAGAGAATCTGTTGAATGTTCACAAAAAACAGCTTTTAACTTATTTGAAACTATCAAAGAGGTCTTTAGGGTTCTTGATTAATTTTAATAGTGCTTACTTAGTTGATAAGGAGAGCCTTATTCGAATAATTAACTGAAATTTTTCTGTGATTTTCTGTGTTTTCTGTGAGATAATACATTATGTTCTAGTGAAACAATTGTTTTTTAGGTCTACCCCCCTTAACGACAGGTAGATCCCTGGAATCTGAAAGAAACAAGATGGAAGATGCGATGAATAGCCCATCGTTTGGATTAGAAGGAAATTGGTGCTAATATTCATTTTTGTTTTTTATTGAAAATTGGGATGCAAATTCCCGGAGATTGACATTAGTACATTTAGTATGGGGCAATTAATCATTGATTTCAGTAATTGGATATGGGGCTGGCCACTGCTTTACCTTTTACTGGGCGGAGGAACCTTTCTGTTTTTGTATTCTGGCCTGATACCTTTTAGGGGTTTCCGACACGCCATGAAAGTGGTCGGGGGCAAATATGACGACCCTACTGCGAATGGGGACATTACTTCTTTTCAGGCCCTGTCTTCAGCTGTGGCGGCCACTGTGGGATTGGGGAATATCAGCGGGGTGGCCTTGGCTATCGGAACCGGAGGTCCGGGAGCGATCTTTTGGATGTGGGTATCTGCTTTTGTGGGTATGGCTACCAAATATTTTACCTGTACCCTGGCCATCATGTACAGAGGAAAAGATAGCTCGGGACACGTTCAGGGCGGTCCCATGTATGTGATAGAGCAGGGCATGGGCAAAAAGTGGAGGTTTTTGTCCATCATTTTTTGTGTGGCAGGAATCATGGGACTGCTGGCCATCTTTCAGGCCAATCAGCTCACTGATGTTATCCGGGTGGTACTGTTAAAACCTTATGACCTGGATCATGGAGCGAGCACAAGATGGATCTTAGGGGTTTCCATGATGTTGCTGGTGGCCACAGTGATTCTTGGAGGCATCAAAAGGATTGCCTCAGTAGCCTCCAAGTTGGTGCCTTTTATGGTCTCCTTGTATTTTATCAGTGTGCTGATCATTTTGTTCAGGTTCCACGATCAGGTGGTTTCTTCCTTTTTGTTCATATTGGAAGATGCTTTTTCGGGCAAAGCGGTGTTGGGAGGTTCGGTGGGAGCAGTGATCATTACCGGAGCCAGAAGGGCTGCTTTTTCTAATGAGGCAGGCATCGGGACGGCACCTATGGTGCACGGGGCCTCCAAAAATAATGAACCGGTCCGGGAAGGGCTGATCGCCATGCTGGGGCCATTTATTGATACCATTGTGGTTTGTACCCTGACTGCACTGACCATCATGGTCACCGGTGTTTGGGAAAGCGGTGAAAAGGACGGGGTTTTGATGACCCTGTCGGCATTTGAAAGCGGTATACCCGGAATGGGAAAATACTTGCTGATGGCGGCAGTATTGGTCTTTGCGCTCTCTACCATGTTTACCTATAGTTATTATGGCCATAAATGTTTCAACTACCTGTTTGGAGCGGATAAGGCAGATTATTACAATTACTTTTACCTGGTGACCATCGTTGGCGGTGCGGTGGTTTCCCTGCAGGTGGTCATGAGTTTTGTGGACGGTATGTATGCGGTGATGGCCTTTCCGACCATGATTTCCGCCATTTACCTTTCTCCCAAAGTGGTGGCCGCCACCAAGGATTATTTTAAAAGAATGAAAGGCATGAAATGATGAAAATCCTGGTTGCTCCCAACGCCTTCAAAGGAACCATTACCGCAGCAAGGGCCGGTGAGTTACTAAGCGAATGCCTTTCAAGCCGCTTTCCGGATAGCAGCATCGAGCTTTGTCCCATCGCCGACGGAGGAGATGGAACCTGTGATTTACTGGGTAAGTCCCTGCAGCTGAAAAAGTTGGAAACAGCAGCATTGGATGCGGTGGGTAAGTTTAAACAAGGGTTTATTTATTTGAACAATGGTCAAAAAGAAGCCCTGTTGGATATTTCTTCTGTCAGTGGCCTTCAGGGCCTGAAGTCTTTTGAAGTAGATGCACGTGTCACCAGTAGTTATGGTACAGGCCTACTGATCAGAAGGGCCATAGAGGAGGGGGCCGAACGACTTATCCTTGGACTGGGGGGGAGTGCCACGGTGGACATGGGAACAGGAATTTTACGGGCATTGGGTTTTGTGTTTCTGGATAAAAAAGGTAGGGAAATTCCCGTCTATAGCCCTGATTTTTTGAACCAAATCGCCCATATCCAGTTGCCAGTCAAAAAATGGGATATCCGTTTTACCTGTCTTTGCGACGTGAACAATACCTTTTTTGGGGATAAAGGAGCCGTACCGGTTTTTGGACCTCAGAAAGGCTTAGAAGAGGATGGTCTGATGGCTTTTGAGAAAGGGGCAGCAAGGCTGTTTCAATTGATGCAAAGGAAAAGCAAAAGGAACCTGGCCGATCAGCCGGGATTCGGGGCGGCAGGGGGCATTGCTCTGGGTTTAAGTGCTTTTTTTCCGGTGGACATCAAGGTTGGGGCCAGGTATTTTTTTGATCAGGTAAATATGGAGGAAAAGCTGAAAAAGGCAGATTGGGTGATAACAGGGGAAGGAAGGTTTGACCAACAGTCAGCAGGAGGGAAGGCCAGTTATGAACTGTTGCAAATGGCCAAGAGATTGGGCAAGAAAACTGTCATGATCACTTCTGGAGATGGAAAAGAGGCTTTGTCTGCCGGTTTTGATAAAGTAGTTTTGTTGCCGGATCTAGATCTTTCAAATACGCATGTCCATAGTAAAGCGGAAAATAACCTCAAAGAAGCCATGAACCAGTTCCTGAAAAAGGGAGAATTGGGATAAAAAAACTCCCCAGTATAACTACCGGGGAGTGAGTGGGAA
Source organism: Echinicola sediminis (assembly GCF_054777495.1). Taxonomy (NCBI): domain Bacteria; kingdom Pseudomonadati; phylum Bacteroidota; class Cytophagia; order Cytophagales; family Cyclobacteriaceae; genus Echinicola; species Echinicola sediminis. The sequence continues at coordinate 50,551 of NZ_BAAHAP010000037.1, forward strand.
ATTTAATCTTTTACTTCTTCTCTGCCATCGGCATGAATGGCAAACCTTCCTCTCTCCTTAGGATGGGTTGGTTCATAGTTGGGCCAAGGCCATCCGCCAAACTGTGTCTGCTGGAAATCCAGCATGGCCTGATGGATTTCTTCCTTGGTGTTCATTACAAAAGGGCCATGTTGCACCACAGGTTCGTTGATGGGTTTGCCCTGCAGGAACAGCAGCTCCGCTGGCTGATTGCCGTTGACGAAGGTGATTTCCTTTTCTGAAAACAGGTCCAAAGAATGTCCCTCAGGGACTTCAAAACCTTCGGCACTCAGTTGCTTTCCTTTGTAGAAAAACAATGACCTGTTGATCCCCTCATCCGTTGCAGGCAGGGTCCATTTGGCATTGGCCTCCATTTTGATGGTCCAAATGGCCACTTGGTTGTTAGGATCTGCCGCCCAGGAATCAGGGTTAGGAGCAGGAGCTTTGGTTTCACCAAATTGACCGGCTATGATTTTGATCTTGGTCTTATGGCCGTTTTCATCCGTTTCCGTATGAACCGGAATAGTGTCTGCCCAGAGCATTTTGAAATGAGCAGGAACGTTTTTGTGTGATTGGGGAAGGTTCAGCCAAAGCTGAAACAGCAATAGGGGATTTTCCTTGTCCTGATTCAAAAGGGGGAACATTTCACTGTGCATCACCCCTTTGCCCGCTGTCATCCACTGCACATCTCCTTCTCCAAACCGGCCGGCAGCACCCAAAGAGTCGGAATGGTCTGCAAAACCTCTTTCCACCAGCGTAACGGTTTCAAAACCTTTGTGGGGGTGGGCCGGAAAGCCGGGAACTTTGCTTCCGTGATACATTCTCCATCCGTCCTTTTTGGTAAAGTCCTGGCCTATATTCCTACCGTCCATAGTAGCCTTAGGCCCCAGGTTTTCGTTACCAGCAGGATACACATCCAAATGGTAAGCGCAAAACAAAAAAGGATCCTGGGTCTGCCATTGGAACCCCAGTTGTCTTATTTTCTTTACTGCAGTATCTGCCATATTCTCCTCCTTGGTTATAATTAATGTAGTTGAATTTAATGTATATACATTTATTTGGATAAAAAGGTTTCATTGTCCGCGATAATTGTTTGGAGTCCACTGTTGATGGTCGACGGTCGACCGTGGACTTTCCATTAAGGATCAACATTATCCAGGGGATGCTTTCCTTCCAACTACTGAGGGCTGGTGGTAGTGTACTTATTTTCTATTTCTTTTAACTTTTGGTCAATCATCTCTCTGCTAAGCCATTGGCCCCTTACCATTACCCCGGCCGGTTGTTGCATATGGCGGATATCCTCCAAGGGGTTTTGGTCCAGCAGGATGAGGTCCGCACTTGCTCCGGCTATGATTTCACCAAACTTACCTTCCATGCCAAAGTACTGGGCAGGGTTTACCGTTCCTATTTGGATGGCCTCCAGTGGGCTGAGCCCAAGATCTACCATGTCCTGTAATTCATGTTGTATTGAAAAACCCGGGACATTAAAAACCTGCGGGGCGTCGGAGCCCAGTAAGAGTCCCTGACCGTTTTTGTGCAATGACAAAATAAGCCGTTTTCTGAGCTTGATAAATGCTTCCCATTGCTCGGCGTTATATTCTTCGTTCTCCGTTAGGTTTTGCTTACTGCTGATCCAGTTTTCAATGACTTCAGGGGCCATGTATTTCATTTCAGGCTGACCGGCAAGTTCATTGGCAGGAAGAGGAGAAAACCATCTGGTGAAGAGGGTTTGAGTAGGGACCACCCACACTTGGTTTTCCTTTGAAAGTCGAACGAGGGCATCGATTTTTGAGGAATCGGCCAGGCGAGTGAAGTTATATCCGAAAAATCCATTTTCAGTAGGATTGACATTTTTCGACTCCGGTACCAGGCCCTCCAGGTATCCGTCCACATGGTCAATACTGGCATAGCCACTTTCCAGCGCATGCCGGATGCCTACCAAGGTGGATACATGGCCCGCAAAGGGGATGTTTACCTCCTTGGCCGTTTTGACGATTTGATCAAAAACATGCAAACGGATACCGGGATGAAGTTTTAGAAAGTCGTACCCCTCCTCCTTGTATTGCCGGATTTTTTCATCGGCCATTTCAGGTGAAGTCACCGTGCTTCCATTCAGGGAAGGACTGGAAGTATATATCCTTGGGCTGAGGAGCTTCATGCTGTCAGTTCTTGCCCTTAACTCTAAATGAAGGGGATGCCCCAGCATACCGCGGATAGTGGTGATACCGTTAGAAAGGTAGAGGAAAAGGGTTTCCTCCATTTGGGGATCATTCCACATCACCGAAGGAATATGGGCGTGCATCTCAGCCAGCCCTGGAAGCAGGTATTTACCTTCCCCATTGATCAAAGTAGCTTCTTCCCAAGACTTGGAGGAACCAGGATCAAGGATTTCCTTGATGGTATCGGCGGAGACCACCACATCGCTTTTTCTGATTTTACCACTTTTCACATCAATGATGTTCACATTGGTGATTACCTGAAGTGGGCTGAGGATTTCTTTTTCTTTGGTAGCACCATTTTGACAGGAAGAAACCATTAAGAGAATTAAGGGAACGAAAAATAGAAATAGTCTCTGGTTCATAGGGCTGTGGATTGATCTCACTAAAACTAATACATTTTCAGGTCATTGAAAACCTGATAATTAACTATTTTATTGACTAACGTTTAAGTAATTTGACTAATGGTTTTTCAGGCCTCCTGCGGTATCTGGAGGAGGATTTTACCGATGTGCTGGGAACTCTCCATAAGGGTATGTGCCTCAGCGGCACGGTGCAAAGGGAAGGTTTTATAGATCACCGGGTTGATTTTTTCACCAAAAAGCGGCCAAATATGGATCAGCAGATTTTTGGCAATTTTACCTTTGTATTCGATGGATTGAGGCCTAAGCGTGGAGCCCGTAATGATCAGTTGTTTTTTCATTACCTGAAGTAAGTCCACCTCACCGATTTTGCCTTTCATGGCATTGATCATTACCAAGCGTCCGTAAGCTTTAAGTAGGTTTACATTTTTTAAGGAGTAAGCTCCGCCGATCATATCCAACACGATGTCTACTCCTTTCTGACTGGTATAGTCCAAGACTGCTTTTTCAAAATCCTCCTCATTATAATGAATGGCTCTTTTGGCGCCTATGGACTCACAAAAAGCACACTTTTCCTCGGAACCCGCAGTGACCAGTACCTTGCCCCCCATGGCTTTGATCATCTGTATGGCAGTCACTCCGATACCGCTGCTTCCTCCGTGTACCAAAACCGTTTCTCCAGCCTCGAACTGGGCAATATCGAATACATTGTTCCAAACGGTAAAAAAGGTCTCCGGTAGAGAGGCTGCATCAATCAGCGAAACCCCGTCAGGTACGGGAAGGCACTGGGCAGCAGGAGCGCAGACATATTCCGCATAGCCGCCGCCAGAAATGAGGGCACAGACTTCATCGCCTAATTCAAAATTTTTGACCTCAGGTCCCATGGCAGTGATGGTTCCCGAAACTTCAAGGCCTGGAATATCGGCCGGTGCGTCTTTGGGTGCGGGGTAAAATCCTTTTCGCTGGATGATATCGGGACGGTTGATCCCTGCTGCCACCACTTTGATCAATACCTCGTGTGCCTGTGGTTTTGGAATATCCCTTTCCTGTACCTGTAAAACTTCCGGCTTTCCCGGTTCCGTGATAACAATTGCTTTCATAAATCCACGATTAATTCAAAGAATAAATATAATGATTCGCTTTGCAGTACTGAAAATAGTAAAGAAGGATCGTACCTGAGCAATAATTATAAAAAATCCCATGCTTTTGGATATTAATGATTTAATGAAATAATTTTCTTTTTGATAAAATATTACAGCAAGAATTTCTACTTATATAATATTTTGTGTGTATTGGTAGATAAATAATATTTATCTGGTGATTTTGAAGTGGTGTGGGGTCAAAAGGGAAGTTGTTTCGTGAATGAATAATAATATATTTGTTTAGATAACATTCATTTAAAAAACCGCTGATACACGTATGGAACAAATTATTTATGTAGTCCCCGCCATGGGGATTTTGGGTTTAATAGTCATGGCGATTAAGTCTTCCTGGGTAAGTAAACAGCCCACCGGGGACAAAACTATGGTGGAACTGGCCGGATATATCTCCAGAGGAGCCATGGCATTTTTAAAGGCAGAGTGGAAAGTGCTGTTTTATTTTGTGGTGATAGCAGGCATCATTCTGGCCTGGTCGGGGACCCAGGTGGAGAATTCCAGTCCGGTAATTGCGGTTTCATTTGTATTGGGGGCTTTTTTATCGGCATTTGCAGGCTATATCGGGATGAACATTGCCACCAAGGCCAATGTGCGCACCACCGAGGCGGCAAAGACGAGCCTGTCCAAAGCGCTGAATGTGTCCTTTGTCGGCGGTTCTGTGATGGGACTTGGAGTGGCCGGTTTGGCGGTTTTGGGAATGGGCTCTTTATTTATTGTGTTTTACCACGCTTATGTGGTTTCTGTTGGGGGAGAAGTCAACGGTGTGGATATGGAAAGGGCATTGGAAGTGCTGGCAGGCTTTTCATTGGGTGCGGAGTCCATCGCACTGTTTGCCCGTGTGGGCGGAGGTATTTATACCAAGGCAGCCGACGTGGGAGCTGATTTGGTAGGAAAGGTGGAAGCCGGTATCCCGGAGGATGATGTGCGAAATCCTGCCACCATAGCCGATAACGTCGGGGACAATGTCGGGGATGTAGCCGGAATGGGGGCCGACTTGTTCGGTTCTTATGTGGCCACCATTTTGGCTTCGATGGTTCTGGGAAGAGAGATCGTTTCCAATGACCAGATGGGAGGTATCGCCCCTATACTTTTACCATTGGTGATCGCAGGAACGGGGCTGCTGTTTTCCATCATCGGAACAGTATTCGTAAAGATCAAAAGCGAGGAAAGCAGTGTCCAGGCAGCATTGAACAAAGGAAACTGGATTTCCATATTATTGACCGTGGCTGCTTCCTATTTCATAATAGATTTTATGCTTCCTGATGGGCAAATGGTGATGCTACGTGAAGGGTCTCCCAGCTTTACGAAAATGGGCGTTTTCGGAGCAGTATTTATAGGGTTGGTTGTAGGCGCCTTGATGAGTATGATCACTGAGTATTACACTGCGATGGGAAAAAGACCGGTAAACAGTATTATTAAGCAATCTTCTACTGGACATGCGACCAATATCATAGGTGGTTTGTCTGTAGGAATGGAATCCACTGTTTTACCGATCTTGGTGTTGGCAGCAGGGATTTATACCTCCTTTTTAAGTGCAGGATTGTACGGTGTGGCCATTGCCGCTGCAGGAATGATGGCCACTACGGCCATGCAGTTGGCCATTGATGCATTCGGTCCGATCGCAGATAATGCTGGCGGAATAGCAGAGATGTCCGGCTGTGACAAGAAGGTGCGGGAGCGTACCGATATTCTGGATGCGGTGGGCAATACCACTGCGGCTACGGGAAAAGGTTTCGCGATTGCTTCTGCGGCTTTGACGGCCTTGGCGCTTTTTGCCGCTTATGTTGGGCTGGCAGGTATCAATTCGATTGACATTTATAAAGCAGATGTTTTGTCCGGCTTGTTTGTAGGGGCCATGATTCCGTTCATATTTTCTTCCCTGGCCATTGCCGCTGTAGGTCGGGCAGCCATGGACATGGTCAATGAGGTGAGAAGGCAGTTCAAGGAAATTCCAGGGATCATGGAATATAAGGCCCAGCCGGAGTATGATAAGTGCGTGGCCATTTCTACCAAGGCTTCCATCCGGGAAATGATCGCTCCCGGGGCGATAGCCTTGCTTGTCCCGATCATAGTAGGCTTTAGCTTTGGTCCTGAGGTGTTGGGGGGAGTCCTCGCGGGGGTGACCGTTTCTGGAGTATTGATGGGGATTTTTCAGAACAATGCCGGTGGTGCCTGGGACAATGCCAAAAAGTCCTTTGAAAAAGGCGTGGAGATCAATGGACAAATGGAATACAAAGGTTCCGAGCCTCACAAGGCATCGGTGACGGGAGATACAGTAGGGGATCCTTTCAAAGACACTTCGGGCCCTTCAATGAACATTCTGATCAAGCTGACTTCAATTGTTTCATTAATCATAGCTCCGCACATTTCTGAATTGCCCCATGGAAACACAGAGGCTTTCGAGCAGGAGGCAAAAGAAATAATGATGGAAGATAAGGAAGCGGAAATGGTTTCCCTTCGTGATTCAGGTCTATTCCCGGAGGTGGAGTCAGAAGAAGTGCGATAATAGGTCCAAATGATTTTCAAACAAAAAGCCCTGCAATGCATTGCAGGGCTTTTTGTTTGTTCCAAATCCTGGTTTTTAAACCCGGATTGTGCAATAGGATTCGTTATAGCCTGTCCCGACGACTGTAGGGAAGGGCTGAAAATGCAATAAAATCAGGCTGTTTGGAGACTGAAGCATCCGCCTCGGATGGTGAAACTGTCTAGCCGCCAGGCAGAGTCGAAAACAGCAGCGAAGCGACTGATTTTATCCGCCGCGGCGGATCAGGCCGCAATACTTGTGCGCCGTGGCGTAGATTTTCTATTGCATATTTCCATCTAACTTATGTCATAATCTCAGTTCAAGTTTCAAAGACGTCATTCCGAGGCTTGGCGTAGGATTGCGAGAAGGAAGCCGTGGGAATCTCATAATAAGAAGATTGCCGCACCCTTTCCTCCCACACTTACCCAAGCACAAAAGGGTTCGCAATGACGCAGCGATCCTATTTCACTGCTTTTAAATCGAACTCAGGTTCATAAGTTA
>NZ_BAAHAP010000038.1:0-51886 GCF_054777495.1 Echinicola sediminis
TAGCGCTTTATACCTGTATTTATGATTGTTTAAGATATCTAATTATCCCATAATTAACTTTAACTAAAAAAAATATGTTATGGAAGCACAAAGAATCAGGGCTGTAATCCCCTAATTTGTTATAAAAGTGATTTTTCAACAATCAATCCCTGAAACAACTTGGATAAGGTACCTAAATAAGATTGATTTACGATCCAATTGAAAAGCCGTTGGTCTATAATCTATTCGATTGGGAGTTTTTCATGACCGAAACAAACCAACTGAGCAGCGCTATTGCTCCAAATAAAAAGCTCAGGGCATAAAACAACACATTATAACTTACTATATAATAGGTCTCCTCAACCTGAATGCTCAGTTTTTTTTGTTCAAAGCCTGGTACGAGCGACAGAACTGTAAATAGCAGAAACAAAATTCCTAAATAGAAGTGTGGGGTGTTGAGCTTGTTATTTTTCATCATCTGTTCTCTAACGCATCGTTTTTTTAGGAGTTGCTCTTTTATAACCCAAAACCTGCATGCCCGATGGCGAGATTTCCAAAATTGAAAAACTGCTGTTTTCAGGCCCACTACCATCTACCATGGCCAACTGTGTGGCATAATGAATTCCTCCAATCTGCTCAAACCTTTCCTCGTGCACATGCCCATGAAAGGCAGCCATTACTTTTCCACTGGACTGCATAATCTCCTGTATTTCCTGATAATTCCTTACATGCATCCTGCTTTCCCCATGCCAATATTCAAAAAGGGGATGATGGCAAAAAACCAGTGTGGGTAAGGAGGTGGATGCCAAATCTTTTCTTAACCATTCCATCTCCGCTTCAGGGATATTGGCATCCTGCCAGTTGGCCCCTTCTTTATAATAATGGTCTCTCCCATCCTGATGATAATTGGCATCCAACACCACAAAATGAACACCCTTTTGATCAAAGGAATAATAACTCTTATCCTTTGGTATTCCTGTATTGATTATATTTTGGAGAAACTGCCCTTTCCTTATGCTATCGACGTCATGATTTCCCAGGCAGTGATAGCGGGGACCTTTAAAACCTGCATAAACTTCCTCCAAATCCCTCAAAAACCTTAAGGTATCTTCTTCCTTTTGCTGCTCATCCTGATCTTTGAAATCTCCCAAGTGAAGGATAAAATCCACTTTTTCCCGGTTCATTTCATGGATAAACTCCTTCATCTTATCCAGGGATTCCCGATAATACCGCGTTCCCCTACTATCTGCCTCAGCATAATGGGAATCGGTCACCAAGCCTACCCTGATCTTCTCTTTTCCTAAATCAGAAATGAAGGAAGACAGGCAAATTCCTCCACCAAAGAGCGCAGACAATTTCAAAAATTTCCGCCTATCGATCCTATATATTGCTTCTTTCATTTAATGTCTGTTGTCTCCATTCTAGTATCTAATAAATCCGGTACAAATCATCCGCGGCTTGCAACAGTTTTCTTTTTAGACTCGGCTTTACATCGGGATTTTCTGCCAGGTAACTTTTCAATATTTCATAGGCCTCCTCCGAACTGTACTGCCCAATGCTACTGCTCAGCCAGGCCTTGGGGAAGAAGATATCCCCGGTTCTTTGCACCTCCTCCAGCAGATCCAAGTACATGCCCAGGTGCTTTATCCCCGTGTCTTGCCGCAAGGGATGGTTTAGATAGGTCAAAGCAGTGGCTACCCAGGCTTCCTTTTCACGGTTTGCAGCCTCTTTGAAACTAACGGCCATTTGATCTCTTCTAGACTCGTCCGATGAAATTGCCGGCAAGAGAAATTCAAACCGGTCCTTTTCATCGGGATTGCTGATGGCCTCTCGGGTAACAGCAATGATATCGGGCGCTTTGGGATGCTCAAATAGTATCAATTTCATCGCCATGGCCGTAAAATCATCTTCATTCAAGCGTAAAGTAGGAATGCTTTCCTTTTTGCTCCAAATTAGATAAAGCCGTTCCCTGGCATCTTCTGTATAAGCCAGAGAAGAATATAAACCAAAAAGTGCCTTTTTACTATTGGGACCCACTTCCTGCTGAAGTCTTTCATAAAGCAGCTTTACCAGTTCATCATGGAAGCGGTCTCTTTGTTCTTGTGTGAGGTAAGTCCAAAACAGGTGGCTGCTTTGCCCGGTTATAAGTCGGACGATCAAGTCATCTTCCTCCAAAGCCAAACCACTTTTGAGCATCTCCAAAGTGGCCAATGGTTCCAGCTTGCCTGCCAAAGTATTCTCATACACATTGATATAGGCTTGCGCCCGGGCTAAATCATCTTCCAGTTCAGGTACCACCTCCAAATCTTTTTCTTGGACGGGAAAAACACCATAGCCAAAACCATTGGAATTGTAGATAATGCTCTTGGGCTCCGCAAGGTCTATTGCCTGTTCCATACTTATTTCTGGTTCGTTCATATCCACGGTGAATACCTGAGTAGCTTCCTCATAAACCAATGCCACTTCAAACATCTGTGGCCAAAAATTATTGCTGCCATCTTCGGCTTCCTGTAGAATTTTAAAGGATTCGATCAGTCCCTGATCATTGTAGCTGATTTCATCTTTAATCACTGGCCGGCCGGCCTGATTCACCCAAACTTCACTCCACTTCTTCAGGTCCACATTGGTTTCCTTATCCAAAATCCCCACCAAATCAGCCCATGTCGCATTGCTGTATTGGAAGGTCTGCATATATTCCTGAATGCCTTTTTGGAAAGCTTCCTTGCCCATGACCGCCTCCAATTGCCGCATCATAATCGGCGCCTTATGGTAAATGATATTCCCGTATAGGGTTCCTGAATATTGGAGGTTATCCAAAGGCTGTTTAATTGGGTTGCTGCCTTGTGTCCTGTCTTCTCCATAAGCAGCAGGATAGTGGCTCACCAAAAACAGCAAATCATGGTTGATGTCAGGAAAAGAAGGATTGACAATTTTATCGGCCATGAAGTTGGCAAAGACCTCTTTCAGCCAAACATCCTCAAACCAATTCATGGTCACCAAATCCCCAAACCACATATGGGCCGTTTCATGGGCAATCAGTTTGGCGCGGCCCAAAAGCTGGTTGTCTGTGGCCGTGCTGTCCAAAAACAAACTGGGCTCCTTGTACTGTATGGCCCCAACATGCTCCATTCCCCCATATTGGAAAATAGGAATAGCGGCAAAATCCATCTTTTGGAAAGGGAAGGGAAAAGCGGTATAATCTTCCAGAAAGTCGATCGACTCCTGGTGCAGCTTGAAAATCTCAGGAATACTTGGTTCCGCCTTTGCCTTGGAAGTTTCCCGATAAAACAGCTCCATCTCAAAACTGCCGGGATTTACCTTGGCCGTTTGAAACTTGCCTGCCACAAAGGAAAAGAGGTATGTACTCATCTTGTCCGTTACTCCGAATTGATGAACTATGGCATCTCCCACTTCCCTTTTGCTTAGTACTGGGGCCCCGCACATCACCTGCCAATCCTTGGGGGCTGTAATGGTGAGTTGGTATTTTGCCTTGATATCCGGTTGGTCAAAGCAGGGAAAAAGGGAACGCGCCCGGTCGGGCACCAGCAAGGTATACAGATACTCTTCGTTTCGGTTAAGGGAGTTTTCTCCTGCTATAAAATCAACCTGAACCTGATTTTTCCCCTCCATCAGCTTTTCTCTAGGAATCCTGATGTGTTCCAATTCATGCGCTATACCGATGGAGTCACCATTTACCGACAAAGCCAACAGCTTGTCAGAACCATCACTAAAATCCAAATAAAGGTCTGCATCCCTGCTTTTCAGCTGAAAACTCAAGTCCAGTGAAGCAGGAATGTTCTCGGATTTATGGATGGGTATATCAAAACTCAAGGCATACTTTACCTCACTGACCCTTTCCTTTCGGAAGTCAGCCAAGGTCTTGGAAACTCCATCTTCCAAGGGAATACTTTTCTTTTGTGGGGCACAGGCCATAAATACAGTCATCACTGCTCCAGCAAGGAGCAAGTTGGACAAATACCGCTTCATAAAAATAGGCTAAAGTTAGATTTGGATCATTCCATCCCGAACTTATGGAATTCTGATAACTTTTTGCCCAATATTAACCAAAAAGCTGCCTTACTAATCTGCAAGCACAAATATTTTCCAATTGAGCATCTTTCGATTGAAGGTTTAAAAATTGGAAGGTTTTAAAGTTTAGTACAAACAAAGTTTCCTCAATTTTAACCTAATCTTTTTTCCTCCCGGTCACCCCGGTGGCACAGCCAAAGAAATAGCGTTGATAGCTTACCTCCAGACCTTCCTCCTGAAGATAGCCCATCAATTCCCTACAGTTCTGGAACTGCTCGCAATACCTGCCCAACATCCGGTAATCTGCACTGTTTCCATTAAAAAGCCTACCGATAATAGGAATAACAAACTTCAGATAAAACATATAGATACTCCCCAATATCCAACCGGTTGGTTTGGATATTTCTACTAATGAGAAAGTGCCTTTTGGTTTAAGAAGCCTGTAAATTTCCTTGGCCAGGATCTTATTTTGTTCCCTACTAAATGTTTTTACGCCAAAGGTGGAAATAATAAAATCCGCGGAAGCTGCTGGGAAGCCATTGTCCAATACATTGGCATTGACAATAGTGACATTTTCTGCTTTTAACCTTTTCTTGTTTACATCGGCTTTTTGGTTCATTGCATCCGATATATCCACTGCAAAAAGCTGAACCTTTCCCACTTTTTGTAATATCAGCTCCCATGATTCCCCCATCCCACTCATCAAATCATAGCCTACTTTCATTATTTTATTATCAGGCAAAGCTTTCACACACTGTCTCCTCCACCGTTCTGTAAAACCAAACGAACTCAGGTAGTTGGTCAGACCATAAGTTTTTGACATATTATCAAAAAGCTGCTTCACAAATTTGGGATCGTAAATGCTATCCTTGGTATCCAAAAAAGTAGTGATTTAAATGAGACATGAATATAAATAAAAATAGCCCCCGCATCCAGCAAGGGCTATTAGAAAGATTAATTTTGGCCAATATTCGGCCCTTCAGGGACGGAGATGAAATTGCAATTCTTTGTGCGATCTGCCTTCCTCTTTCGAATCGGGGCATTACAAATGCCCTTTATTTTGAATTCCGGATTACAAATCCGGAATAGCTACGTAGTGTAGGGTAGGAATTGCAAATTCCTACCAGCTTGGTTTAAAATCCCGAACCGCTCCGCTCAATACTCCCTACTCATGACTCAATGCTACCTCCTCATTCACCGGCGTATGTTTCATCAAATAATCGGTCAATAAAGTATACAGGTGTCTTCTCGTATTGGCTCCTTCATAGATCCCGTGAGAACGGTTGGGGTATGCCATCATGTCAAACTGTTTGTTCTGACGGATCAGTTCATTGACCAAAAGCTCCTGGCTCTGATAGTGCACATTATCATCTGCTGTACCATGGATCAACAACAAATTTCCTTCTAGGTCCTTTGCATAGGAAATCGGCGAGCCCTTAATAAAGTCTTCGTAATTTTCCTGGGGAAGGCCCATATAGCGTTCCTGATAGATATTGTCATAAATCAACTGCAAAGAAACCCCTGCTATGGCCATACCGGTCTGATAGATCTCTGGATATTTGAACAACAGGTTTTGGGTCATGGATCCTCCTCCACTCCAACCCCACACAGCCACTCTCTCCGGATCGATAAAACTGTATTCCTTCAAAACTTCTTTGGCTGCCATCGCCTGGTCATTGGCATTGATCACGCCCACCTTTCGGTAGATGCTTTTTCTCCATTCACTGCCTTTCAGGCAAGGTGTCCCCCGATTGTCCATATCAATGATCACATAGCCTTTTTGTGCCAACATGATGTTCCATAGGCCTACAAAGTTATCAGTGGATACCGCTCCCCACGGTTCCCCATAAACATGGAACAGCACCGGGTACTTTTTGGAAGCATCAAAATCCACCGGTTTGATCATCCTACCATCCATCACCACGCCTTCTTCCGTGGTGACTTTAAAAAATTCCACCTCAGGCAGTTCCAGGGCTGCGAGTTTTTCCTTATAGGCACAGTTATCCTCCAGTTTTCTTACTTCCTGATGTTTCGGCAGGTCCAGCAAAGCATAAGTATCGGGCGCCATGGCTTCCTGATGGGTATGAATGGCATACTTTCCGTTGGGAGCGCAATTGTACAGGTTGATGCCTTCAAATCCCCCTGGTGTCACCTTGCTGCTTTTTCCTTTTCCCTTGAGATCCACCTTGTACAGGTAACGCTGGGCTGTGTTTTCAGGTGAGGCATGATAGTAAATTTCTTTATCCGTGACACCGGCAATTGAAGCCACATCATATGCTGTGGGTGTCAACAAGGTCTTTTTGCCGGTTGAAATTTCCACCTTGTAGACATGCCGCCAGCCATCATTCTCGGTCATTCTAAGGAAGGCAGAATTATTGTCCACCAGTATGAGGTCATTTTCCTGCCAGCCTCCTGCCGATACATCCGGGTAATAAATGGCCACCCAAGTATCCTCTCTTTCAGAATAAACTTCCTTCAATTCTTTAGAACTAACATTATAAGCCCAAACAGTCAGTTTGTTCTGATGCCTGTTCAGCTGCTGGATCAATAAGGTTTCTTCATCCACCCATTGCATGCCGGGTAAATAGTTCTGCACGGATGAACCGGGAACAGGTACCCACTGGACGTTCTGCCCCTTGCTATCCACGAGGCCTATTTTTACTGCGGAAGGATCCTGGCCTACTTTGGGGTATTGCAGAGGAATGGGCTGTGAATACACCGAATCCGTATTATTGATCATATAGTAAGTGCCCACCTTCGAGATGTCAAAATTCCAAAAGGCGAGTTGCTCCCCAGAGGGACTCCACCGAAAACCATCCCTTGCTCCAAACTCCTCTTCGTACACCCAATCAAAAGTCCCATTAATGGTATCTTCACCATCACCCTTGGTCAGCCTGGTAACTTCCCCGGAGCCAAGGTCCTCCACATATAAATCAAAGTCATGTACATAAGCTGCCATACTTTGATCTTCAGAAAATTTTGCAAACATCAAAGAAGATGATGGAAACTGTCTTCCCAGCTGCTGAAGGGCGGAGCTTTCCAGATCCAGCACCCAATAGTCCCCTTTGGTGTTGGCACGCCAAACACGCGAGGAATTGGTAAAGATCAGCATTTTGCTCTTATCAGGGGAAAAGCTAAAGCTCTCTACACCGATGGATTCGTTTTGACCGGAAGGAATCAGCTGATGTGCCTTTACCAAAAGGCTCTTTTCTCCACTTGCTGTTTGAAATTTAGCAATTTGGATCTGACCTTCTTCATTCCTCTCCACAATGGCATAGGCTTCGCCATCATCCACCCACTGCATCGCTGGTAAGCCAGACTGTTGGAATTCTCCCGAATAGATCCGGTCCAATGTCAATGGTGTTTTCTGTGCAACGGACAAAAGCGGCAGGACAAGTATTGCCCAAGTTGTGATCAAAAGTCTCTTTTTCATTTATAATATTTTGATAATGGTTAAAAAGGCAAAACAGGCCATTTCTAAAAATAACCAATAAAAAAGAAGATTCCAGATGATCTTTTCTTCAGATCAAAACTGGTCAATACTGTATAATAGATGGGTAATATGGTCTTAGCCTCCTGCGAAAAAAGAACGCATCTTCCCCCTAAAATCAGGATCAAAATATCTTAAAAGGCATCCCTTAAGGCAGGTGCTCCTCTCTCCAATTTTGATAGTAACTGGATGTTTGGGCATGTTTAGCCACTATAAATCATAAGGAACCTTCTATTTTTTAACCACAGATGGATAGAGATAAACACAGATGTGGTTATCAGTTCATTAAAAATCTGTGTGCTTCCTTTATAGCAACTAGGCAAGTCTTTGCTTTAGAAAAACCTTATATTGACAAGAATAGATAAGCATTACACCTGAATGACCTGCCCCCCAAGAATTAGGACGTGATCTAAAAACAGGTTGTTTGGAAACGGAGACATCCACCTTAGAAAAATGGTGGTCCCATCTTGGCATATGTTGGCTATTTCAAATGCCATACCCGCGTACCAGAGGTAGATTTTATATGATTTATTACGACATAATTAATTAGCCGTATATTCAAAAAATCATTTACTTAACTTTTCCAGCAAAGTCTCATCTTCCCTCAAAAGAGTGTTCAAACTGTGGGAAATGCGGAGCAGTTTAGTCTTGTTATCCTCGTAATTGTCCAATGCTTCATCCAGTCCCTCGAACATTTCGTCGGGAAGTTTTTCCATGAACTTGTGTATATCCGAATTAATTTCTTCTCTATCCATACCTGCAAATTTAAGCATTTTATAGTAAAATAGAAGCGGCAACTTTCCTATTTGGAATAGTTAACAAAATATTATAATAGAGATAACCTTTATAACGGTTATTAAAGACACAAAAATAACAAAATATTAAAATTAACTATTTTTAAACTTTTACAATCCTTTATTAAAAACAATATAACTATACAGGTTTTTTGTAGAACTTACAATTTAAAAATTCTATATTTTTATGAATACGATACATTTTTTGAGTTATTTCCACTTTGCCTTCAAGCTAATCTTGAGCCATAGAAACGAAGAAAAAATATGCCCAAAATCCACGGGTCGAAATAAAATTTTATTTCGTATTTTTCTTTTGAAGGCTTTAAAACATGCCATGCTCATTGGGCATATCCTTGGGAACTGCTTGGCTCATGTCCCAAAGCTCTACAATCTTTCCTTCTTCAAAGCGGAGAATATGCATCACGGCCCAGCCTAAATCTTCTGCGTTTTGCCGAAAATGGGAATGGACTGCCACCAAGTCTCCATCTTCAAGTGTCCTTAGAACTTTGAAAATCTTGTCGGGCATTTCCCGGTCGTTTTCTTCCATGGCGAGCATCAGCGTTTCTGGATCCCCTTTATAATAAACATTGTGATGTTTGAAGTTCTTGGTAGCGACATACTGCTTAAAGGCCACTCTTGAATCGCCATTTGCACATTTTTCCAGAAAATCCTGGGCAATTTGTCTTTTGGTGTTTGGGTTCATAGGATGGATTAGGTTTATTCTTCAAATTCGGTTTGAAGTAATATAGTCAAAATGGTTTAAATTGATATTCAGTGGATTTATAAAGGGAGTGTGTGACAGTGTTTGATCCTACGTAATTTGCTTGTCACTGCAGCTGAGCTGCGGGACAACCTCAGTTGAACCTGAGGTCTGGCACGACTCAGGCGGGCCTGCTTGTATCAGACAAGCTCAATTTTAATCGAACTATCCTCCTAAGGCTGACCTGCACAACTAATTAAAACCCTTATATCCAATATATTATACCGAAATTCAATAGTAGTAAGGCATAAGTATAAAGCCCACCTCCTTGAGAACATGCAATCTCATATCAAACCAAAGAAATTTCTTCTTGGGCACTTCGACAAGCTCAGTGTCCCCGACAAGCTCAGTTTCCCTAAAAGTACACCGGCTCCATTTTACTTAAATACGCTGTAAACGAGGCCAATGAGGTTTCCAACCAATCATTTCCTTTCACAAAATTTAAAAGAAGAAAAAAAGCTGCCCCACCGGGACAGCTTCGGACTATCATTTATAAACATCCTGTGGGTAACGCTGCACATGCAAACTGTTATATCCTCCGACTATCCCCACCAAGGTCACCGTACCACTTGGAAGCACCTGCTGGCCAAATCCTGACCACTCATAGGTAAATACCCGGCCCACTTTTCCACCAGCATCTTCGATTAACCTGGATCCATTCCAAACATTTTCCCCGTTGGCCACCTGAAATTTGACCCGCTCTAGCATTACCTTTTTGCCCTGGTATTTTCCAGAGGCCAATTCTTCCAATGTGATGGTTTCTGGCTGGACATATACATTCTCGGCCAGCTTAATCCCCAGCCTATCTATCAGCCCAGTCATGGCCAATTGCTCATTAATTATCGCCCCGTTAGCATTTCTAAGATTAAGCAATACCTTGTCCCCCTGTTTCAGCAATCTTTCAGCATAAAAAACCAGCATAATACCTCCCGTTTCATCCTGGATATACACGGTCTTCTCATTCACCACATTTTGGTGTGAGGTAACGACTCCTTGAATATAATAATCCTCCGGTAGGTACCAATCCCCTTCATGCTCTTCAAACTTTGCTTTCAACGCTGCTATGTCGTGGATAAGCTCCGGGGCAACCGTATCATCTTCTTTGATCCTTACCGTTAAATCAGCCTGATCATTGATTTCCAATCCCTCACTGACTGTCATAATTTTAAAATTTACCTCAAAATCCCCTTCTAAGAGCTGGTCATTTATAGGAAGCAATTTTAGCTTAAGGTTTTCCAATCCCGGATATACATCCAAGGACAGTTCGTTGAACACTGCTAGAGGTTCTGTGGTGAAATCCTTACCGTAGCTAAATCCATTGCTGGCTGAAAACCGGATATCTACTCGTGCGCTTTGCTTTACATTTCCTGAAATGGGCAGTAATATTTCTACTCCAGCTATCTCATCTTCCAAGAGCTCGATCTCTTTGCTTTCAAAGCCAATTTTCGCCGGCTCATTTCCGGGGTTCTCCCCGTCCATTTGAACGATGGATAGATCAAAGTTTTTTTGGCTACCAATTATCAGCTTGGAAGAGGACTCCAAAATCGTAAACCTGCTCACTTTTGTGCCCAACTGATCTGGCCTTTCCAATGGTTGTATAGAAAAGGTTGCCTTCTTTTCCCCTTTTAGCACCTGCATATCGATCACTTCATTAACTGAAGCAGGCTCCGTGACAAAATGCTCTCCATAAATGGCTTCTCCGGAAAACTTGATCCTGAAATGCCCATTTTCCACCGCAGGTTTATCAAAGTTCACCGTGATTTCCTGCCTCGCATCTGTACTTAAAATGACTTTGGAAGTAAGCGAAAAATTCAGCTCACTTGTTACTTGCTCCCCTGAAGGTTGATCATCCATATCAGTACATCCCAATACCAAAGCGATGATCGGTAATAAAATTAATGTTTTTTCCATATAGCTGTAATTAGCGTGTTTACAAGGAGCATACTAAAACAAATGCCAAATTATAAACCTTCCAAAAACCACTAATTTACAAGCATTTACCTATCGTCATTGTACAAAAACGAACAGGAAATTCTCAAAACCGTTCGCTTTCAAACAAGCAAAAAAAAGCACCAAATCCTAGGATGATTTGGTGCTGAAAAGGCTCTCGTTCCCTTGTTTACTTTTTAATCCCCTCCTTCTCTTTTGAGTGCTGGCATATTTTTTCCCAATGGGTTTCCATCAGTATCTATTTCTATGATCTCCTCAAAACCCAAAGCCTCCAGTTTATCCATGATTTTCGCTTTGTCCCCCACCACAAACCAATTGACATTTTCAGGCTTGACCACTTCGTCGCTGACTTTCTTTACCTCTGACAGCGTCAGGTTCCGTACATTAGCGTCATATTGTTGAAAATAGTCATCCGGCAAATTGTATTTGACCATATTATATAGCGAGCCATTGACCGAAGCATTGGTCTCCCATTGACCGGGCAAGCCTAACACCTGGTTGTTTTTTACCTTTTCCAGTTCCTCCTCCGTGGCCGGCCGGGAAGTCACAAATTCGGTAAGCTCCTTTTTTAACTCTTGGATAGATTCCGCAGATTTGTCGGTCTGCACCGGTGCATAGACCAAAAACGGCCGCTCATGCTCTGCATTTAAGACCAATCCAAAGGCACCATAGGCCCAGTGCTTGTCTTCCCTCAGGTTCATGTTGATCCGGGAAGTGAATTCGCCGCCCAAAATATTGATCATTTGCTCACGGGCTATTTCAGAAATCTCTCCATACTTATTGATCAGGTTTCCTGCGATAATGACCGATTGCTGCGACTCAGGCCGATCCATCAAATACAAGGTATTTTTCTTATCCGTCTTGGGCTTGTTAAAAGCAATTTCTGGAATATCCCCTTTTTCCCATGTTTGAAAGGCCCCTTCCAGCTTGGCTTTTAACGCTTCCATTTCCACGTCACCGGTGATGACCAAAGTAGCATTATTCGGACGAAGCCAGGTTTTGTAAAAATTGACCATGTCCTCTCTGGTCAGTTGTTCTACCGTGCTTTCATAACCTGTGCCGGTGTAGGGATTGCTATAAGGATGGTTTTCACCGTATAAAAACTTGTTCATCACCCTCAAGGCCATAGGGACCGGCTGAGATTTTTCACGTTTGATATCGTTGAGCTGCTCTTGTTTCAAGCGCTCAAATTCCTTTTGATCAAATGCAGGATACAATACCACATTGGCAAATAAGTCCAAACTGGCGCTTAGGGTGGGCTTCAGGGTGCTCATACTCACACTGGAAATATCAGTATCAGAGCCCGTATTCAGGCTGGCCCCCAGCAACTGCAGCTGCTCACTGATTTCCAGACTGCTCATCCCCCGGGTACCCTCATCCAACAGATCCATAGCCAATGCGGCCGTCCCTGGTTTGGAGAGATGGTCGGTTTTATAGCCTGCGTCAAACATCAGGTTCATGGCTATGGTAGGTACTCCTGCTCTTTTGGCCAAAATGATCTTCATGCCATTGGACAGTTTCGCTTTTTCCAATTCAGGGAATTTCGAGGTCTTGGGTTCACCCAAAGGTGGTAATGAAGAGCGGTCCACTTTTCCTTCACTGACCGAATAATCCGGAAACGGATTACACACCAACACATGCTTGCCTTGCATCAACCATTCCCTGGCGGTAGCCTGTACCTCTCCGGGACTTGCTTCTTCCACATACTGTAAGACCGTTTTATAATAGGAAGCATCACCAAAATAAGTTTCGTTGGAGGCCAGGATATCCGATATTCCACCAAAACCTCCTATCCGCTCCATTCCTTTGATAAAATTGGCAAAATAGGCCGCCTTGACCCTTTTCAA
Organism: Echinicola sediminis; assembly: GCF_054777495.1. NCBI lineage: Bacteria > Pseudomonadati > Bacteroidota > Cytophagia > Cytophagales > Cyclobacteriaceae > Echinicola > Echinicola sediminis. Next base: position 12,850 of record NZ_BAAHAP010000038.1, read on the forward strand.
TTCCTCCTCGCTGGGACCTTCCTCGATCAGGCGGTTGACTTCTTCCAGCATTGCCTTGCGCACTTCCTGAACATCTTCCCCCGGTTTGACATTGGCATAAGTAATGAACCTGCTGGCGATCTCCGATGAGGCCTGAAAAGCTTGCACCTGACTGGCAATCTGCTCATCGTATACCAAGCGCTTATAAAGTCTGCTGCTTTTCCCACTGCTTAGCAAGGCAGCAATCAAGTCAAAATGGATGTCCTGCTTGTCTCCAAATTGGGGGGTATTCCAACAAAACAGTATCCTACTTTCCGGTACCCGGTCTTCATACACCTGATAGGAATCCCGAAAATGCACGGGGATATTTACCTCCTGCCGTTCCACGGTGGGCCCAGCCGGGATATCACCAAAGTATTTTAATACCCGTTGGTACACATCATCAGGTTCAATGTCTCCCGCAATTGCAATGACCGCATTGGCCGCCCCGTAATAAGACTTGAACCATTCATGCACATCTTCCACCGTAGCGGCATTTAAATCTTCCATTTCACCGATCACCGTCCAGGAATAGGGATGGCCCTTTGGATACATGGCTTTGGTCAGGTAGTTCCATTGCTGGCCATAGGGCTTGTTTTCCCCTTGTCGCTTTTCATTTTGCACTACTCCCCGCTGTTCATCCAGAACCTCCTGATCGATCACCCCCAGCAGGTGGCCCATACGGTCGGACTCCAGAAAAAGGACCTGATCCAATGCCGATACAGGAACATTCTGGAAATAATTGGTACGATCCGTATTCGTGGTCCCATTTACATCCGTACCACCTATCCTTTCGATGGCCTGAAAATAATCATCATCAAAATTCTCGGAGCCATTGAACATCAAATGCTCAAAGAGGTGGGCAAATCCGCTCTTACCTAATTTCTCATTTTTGGACCCAACATGGTACCATACATTGACAGCCACAATGGGAGCCTTATGGTCTTCATGTACCAAAAGCTTTAATCCGTTTGGTAAAACGTACCGTTCGTACTCAATTTTAATTTCATCGGCTCTAAAGGTTTGTGCAGCAGTGCTGATGATAAAGCCAATTAAAAGCAATAGGGATAAAATTGATTTTTTCATTACATAGAAAAGGTTAAGGTTATCACTGGCATAGGTGTATTCAATATAAAAATAAGCCGCTTGAAATCAGACTTTTAAATGAAATAATTGGTTTTGCGTTCTATGCTGCCAGAAAGGAATAGTATCCTAAAAGTATGGCCGATATGCGCAGATTTTTAGTTAATTATTTTGGTGAAATTGGGCCATGCTTTAGAAAATAGACTAAAGCTGACAGGTTTATGACGGGAAAGGCACTAGATATTTCCATAACCCACAAAATGTAATTACAAGCAAACCGTTTGGTTAGTTCTAATTTTAAAAAATACTCCTTAAAATCCTCGTGACAAAAATGCCCCTATCCTGATTTGACTATGTCTTGCTGAACTGCACATAAATCTTTAAATTAATAGTCTATCAAAACACTTCCAGCATATGGACAGTTAACAGTACCCAATACTTTTTATTCAAACAACCAATAAAAACGATTAAAAATGGAACATAAGCATTCAAGCTCATCCAATGGAAATGGTAAATGCCCTTTTATGGGCGCGGCACCTAAAGATGCTGCTGGAGGAGGCAGTAGAAACCGGGATTGGTGGCCAAATCAATTGCCCGTAAACATTCTACGCCAGCATTCCTCCTTATCCAATCCTATGGGTGAAGATTTTAACTATGCCGAGGCCTTCAAGAGTATTGATTATGAAGGCCTGAAAAAAGACCTTCACGCACTGATGACTGATTCACAGGATTGGTGGCCTGCAGATTTCGGACATTATGGTGGCCTGTTTATCCGAATGGCTTGGCATAGTGCAGGAACTTACCGAATCGGCGACGGTCGCGGTGGCGCAGGTGCTGGACAACAGCGGTTTGCGCCCCTAAACAGCTGGCCGGACAATGCCAGTCTCGATAAAGCCAGAAGGTTGCTTTGGCCCATCAAGCAGAAATATGGGAAAAAAATCTCATGGTCGGATTTGATGGTCCTGGCTGGAAATGTGGCATTGGAATCCATGGGCTTTAAAACGTTCGGATTTGCAGGAGGCCGAGAGGACACTTGGGAGCCTGAAGAAGATGTTTATTGGGGCTCTGAAACCAAATGGTTGGAAGACAAACGGTATTCTGGGGAAAGGGATTTGGAGGACCCTTTGGCTGCTGTGGTCATGGGCTTGATTTATGTGGATCCAGAAGGGCCGAATGGCAATGGCGATCCGGTCTCTGCTGCAGTGGACATTCGGGAAACCTTTAAACGCATGGCCATGAATGATGAGGAGACCGTTGCCCTGATTGCCGGCGGCCACACTTTTGGGAAAACCCACGGTGCTGCCGATCCAGGAAAATACATAGGGCCTGAGCCGGAAGCTTCCCCCATAGAAGAACAAGGCTTTGGCTGGAAAAACAGTTTTGGATCGGGTGCAGGACCTGATGCCATCACCGGCGGACCGGAAGTTACCTGGTCACAAAGCCCTACCCAATGGAGTAACAATTTCTTCGATAACCTTTTCAAGTATGAATGGGAGCTCACCAGAAGTCCTGCCGGAGCCAAGCAGTGGGTGGCAAAAGATGCGGAAGCAACCGTTCCTGATGCTTTTGACCCTTCCAAAAAGCACAAGCCCACCATGCTCACCACGGACCTTTCTTTACGTTTTGATCCGGAATACGAGAAAATCTCCCGCAGATTCTACGAAAATCCGGATGAGTTTGCGGATGCCTTTTCCCGTGCATGGTACAAATTGACGCATAGGGATATGGGACCAAAAGAGCGCTATTTGGGACCAGAGGTTCCAGAAGAGGAATTGCTATGGCAAGATCCTATTCCTTCTGTGGACCATAAACTAATCGACAAACAGGATATCGCTGCCCTAAAAACCAAAATATTGTCATCAGGCCTATCGATACCCCAACTGGTTTCCACCGCCTGGGCTTCAGCCTCTACTTTCCGTGGATCGGACAAAAGGGGTGGCGCCAATGGTGCCAGAATCCGTTTGGAACCTATGAAGGACTGGGAAGTGAACAATCCGGCACAATTGTCAAAAGTGCTTGAGGCACTCGGAAAAATCCAAAAAGAATTCAACAATAATGCCTCGGGAGGTAAGAAAGTCTCTCTGGCCGATCTGATCGTTCTGGCCGGATGTGCGGGTGTGGAAAAAGCAGTTAAAGATGGGGGGCATGCTATTCAGGTTCCTTTTACTCCGGGAAGGATGGATGCTTCACAGGAGCAAACCGACATTGAGGCTTTTGCTTATCTGGAGCCGCATGCTGATGGCTTTAGGAACTACCGAAAAACCAAATTCCCAGTTTCTACGGAAGAGCTGCTTATAGACAAAGCCCAGCTATTGACGTTGACGGCTCCTGAATTGACTGTACTTATCGGCGGTTTGCGTGTGCTGAACACCAATTTTGACGGCTCCAAACACGGGGTTTTCACAGATAAGCCGGAGGTACTGACCAATGATTTCTTTGTGAACCTGCTGGACATGGCCACCGTTTGGAAACCCGTATCAGAAGATCAGGAGTTATTTGAAGGCACCGATCGTAAATCTGGTGAGAAAAAATGGACCGGCAGTAGGGCTGACTTGATTTTCGGCTCCAATTCCGAGTTGCGGGCCCATGCAGAGGTTTATGCCTGCGCTGATGCCAAGGAAAAATTCGTCAAGGATTTTGTTGCCGCCTGGGATAAAGTCATGAACCTGGATCGCTTTGATTTAGCTTAATATATGCTTTAGTGCTTTTAAAAGGAAAAGGTGACTCGGTAAGGTCACCTTTTCCTTTTCTCTAATATTCCTGGACTAAGATCTCAGTAGGAATTTCCAAAGATTTACTCAATTTTCTGATCATAGATAAAGATAGTTTACGTTTCCCGTTCAATATTTCGCTCACCCTGCTTTTGAAGCCAAGCATTTATCTAATCATATTCAGCATGGGTTCCCACAAAACGGACCCAACATATTTGGTAATCAAAGTTTATTTTTACAATCAATCGATAATGGTTGCCCTTAATATTAAATTTGGTTGTCAACTGCTTTCTGTCAACGGTCGACAGTGGACAGTGAACCGTGGACAATTCGACAATTGCGATGCTGTCCCGGGTTGGCAACCCGGGACCAACAAATAGGGGGGAATTACAAATTCCCCCCACTAATTATAAAAGTTCATCAACTATTTCTTTCCACGGTCGATGGTGGACTGTCTACAATAACTAATTATTCCTCCAAACTAACCAAATGGGATTTCCATTCCGATGGGATATCATTCATAGAGTAAACCTTGAGTTCCTCACTGTTTCCACTGATAGTTGCCCTTTCCAATGTTTCATTTAAATATTCTGTTTCCAGTTTATACATCGCTCCTGTAGCTGGATCAACGATTAACATTCCAATCAAGCCTCCAAATAGTATATTTCCAAAATACCATCCATCCAATTTATATTCTACCGGCACAGTTCTAGAATCGTAACCAAGCTCTTCAAACTTAACTTGGTATCGTGCTTTTGAGAAAAACCCATTACTTGATTTTAACTTAATAGTAGTTGGAGTTTTTCCGGTATAAATTTCAATTCCTTTTTTATCTGTTATTGATATTTTAGCTCCGACTGGTGTACTATCAATGTAAATAGGATAGCTACTTTTACTAACAATACTTGCACAACTCGATGTCATTAACATAGCACCTGCCAATGCCCACAGTGTAAATTTTCTTTTCATAATTTTTGTCTTAAAAATTTCTTTTTAATCTATTTCAAGTAGATGTCAGTATTTATTTACGTTTTCATACCGTTCATTACTTAAAATATTAGTTTTAGCTCGCAATACTACTTATTTAATTCATCTTAAAAAATACTCCTTATGGAGTATTTTACTACAAATAGGTAATTATACATTGATTTACTGTTACTTAAATGCAGCCATTTTATAGAAAAAAATTAGCTAACAACAATCTCTATTCACAGCTGATGCTGTCCCGGGTTGGCAACCCGGGACCAACAAATAGGGGAATTTGAAATTCCCCCACTAATTATAAATGTTCATCAACTAATTCTTACCACCGTCGACCATCGTCGGTGGACTGTCAACAAAATCACCTTGCTTTCATTTTCAGAATTTATCCCCTCCTTTTATAAAAATCCCCTTTATCCATTCCCCATTTAAATTTACCTTAGTGAGTTAAATAGAATACAAACCCAATTTTATACACATGAAGTTGATCAAATCATTGCTTTTTGCAGCTGCCACCTTCTGCAGCTTATCTGCCCAAGCACAGCTTTTCCCCCATGGGGACCAGTTCACCAGACAGGATACCCTCCGCGGAACCATTACTCCTGAAAGAGACTGGTGGGATCTGCAACACTATACTTTGGACATCAAGATAGCACCTGAAAAACAGTTTATCTCCGGCACCAATACCATGACCTATAAAGTCACCGGAGATGCCCATCCCCTGCAGATTGACCTGCAAGCTCCCATGCAACTGACCAAAGCTGTTCAGAATGGGGAAGAGCTGGAAATCCAACACGATGGCAACGCACACTATATCCACCTAAAAGCAGCACAAAAAATCGGTAAAAATAAAGAAATAACTTTTCACTTTTCCGGCAAACCAATAGTGGCCCAGCGGCCCCCATGGGATGGTGGACTGACCTGGAACAAAGACAGCAATGGACTGCCCTTTATTGCTAACGCTAACCAGGGAATCGGGTCCAGCGTCTGGTGGCCCAACAAAGACCATCCTTCTGATGAACCGGACAATGGGGCCATCATCAAGGTGGAAGTGCCCGAAAATCTCATGGATGTCTCCAACGGCCGATTGATCAAAACCGAGCGCAACCGCAAAGCAAAAACCAAAACCTACACCTGGGAAGTAAAAAACCCGATCAACAACTACGGCATCAATATCAACATTGGCGACTATGTCCATTTTTCGGAAAAATACCAAGGAGAAAAAGGTGAACTGGACATGGACTACTATGTACTCCGTGAAAACCTTGAAAAGGCCAAAGAGCAGTTTAAGGATGCCCGAAGGATGATGGAAGCTTTTGAGCATTGGTTTGGTCCCTATCCTTTTTATGAGGACGGCTATAAGCTGGTAGAGGTCCCTTATCTGGGTATGGAACACCAGAGTTCTGTGACCTATGGCAACCAATACGCCAATGGCTATCTGGGCAGAGACCTAAGTGGGACTGGTTGGGGCTTAAAATTTGATTTTATTATCATCCATGAATCAGGCCACGAGTGGTTTGCCAACAATATTACCAACAAGGATGTAGCGGATATGTGGGTGCATGAAGGATTCACCGCTTATTCTGAAAGCCTCTTTTTGGATTATTTTTATGGCAAAGAAGCAGCCAGCGATTATGTGCTTGGTACCCGAATGGCCATCAATAACGACCGGCCTGTCATCGGTACTTACGGAGTCAACTACGAAGGATCAGGTGACATGTACTACAAAGGGGCCAACCTCCTCCATACCATCCGTCAAATCATCAATGATGATGAAAAATGGCGAGAAATCCTCCGTGGTTTGAACAAGGAATTTTACCATCAAACCGTGACCACCAAACAGGTGGAAAATTATATCAGCGAAAAAGCAAGAAAAAACCTGGCTTCCGTTTTTGATCAATACCTCCGGGATACTAAAATCCCGCTCTTCAGCTATACGATCAAGGAAGGTATGCTGGCTTACCGCTGGGAAAATGCCGTGGGCCATTTTGATATGCCCCTAAAAGTCTGGATCAATGGACAGGAAAAATGGCTAAAGCCAACTACCCAATGGCAAATGCTTAAACTGGACACTTCCAATCACCAGCTTACGGTAGACCGTAATTTCTATGTGGGAAAAATGAATGTGATGGGGGAATAAACCATAGCCCTGTTTTAATTGCCTAATAGAGATTTGAGATTTGATAATCAGGGATTCGACCATCTGACCTTAAAAGGTAGGCCGAATCCCTATTATCAAATCATGAATACTCAAACATCAGCATAAAACCCGTCTAATTTATACGGATGATACTTTTCAGACAGCTTCGATAACTAATCCTTCCTGCCAATATTGGCAGTGAAGCTCACTCCTAATGTCACAGCATATCCAAGTCCTGCCACCACCATCACCCAGACAAATCCCAGCTCAATGGCTACTATGGTAGCTAGGGCCGTACTGATTACGGACAGGCAGCCGTTTACCGCCCAGGCCCAGGGGATAAGGCTTTCGTTCTTTTTGGAAACCAGAGAGAGTCCTAAGGGAAAAGGTAAGCCCATACAGACAGCCAAGGGGGCAACAAGGGCGCCTACCAAAATGACTTTCGTAAAAAGAGATAGTGACATGGTTATCGATAGAATTGAGGGCAAAAACACGGCATAAGCGGCTATCAACAGTATAATAATAAGCAGGGCCTTTTGCAGTATTTGCTGCCCAAAATGCCATTTTCCGGAAAGATAGCTCCCGATGCCCGAGAAAATCAAGATTGCAGAAATAGAAGCAGAAGCCGCATAAACAGGATGGCCAAAATAGAGCGTAAGCCGCTGGATAAGTACCATCTCCACAAACATATAGCCCAGCCCAATCCCGCTGAAATAGAAGAGCATCCATAATTGACCTCCACCTTTAAGGCCTAATTTTAACAAGGGTAAAAGGATCAGCACAAAGGCAAGCAAAGCAATCTGTACCAAAGTGATTACAATCAAAAGATAACCGACTTCCAAAAAGGGAAGTGAACGGTCTCCGAATAGAGAAGAGAGATGGTTTAAGCTCTTCCACTGCAGAAACTGGGAGAAGTAAGGCTTATTGTCAGTTGGAGGACGGATGTTAAAATCATATTCCTTGTAGAGGCCACTCCTATTGCCTACCAAAATCTGATCTACATAATTAAGCAAAGAACTGTCCTGTAGTTGATTATACTCCATCCTTTCACCCATGCTGATGCCTGGCAATATCAAGGGATCAAATAGCATCTCTTTACAGAATGACCTGATACTGTCTGCCTCTTCTGGAGTTAATGGCGTTTTCTTAACAGCATAAGTCACCGTACCCCAGCTTCTGACTGCGGCAATATGTGCGGAGATATCTTGAATTCCCTGATTTTCCAGCATCTGGCAGACAGTAGCCAACATTTTTAGTGGGTTCCGTAGGGGATAATCTATCCAACAGGTAATACTGATAACACCCTCAGCCGTAAGCCGGTCAAACATTTCGCTGAACCCTTGCACGGTAAGAAGATATTGTTCCATAGTTGCGTTCAGGCCATTTGTACCTCCAAAAGCTCCTGATATTGGAAGCTGGATCAGCTGGTAGTCCTTCGTGCTGCTGGCAATATAGGTTCTGCCATCGAACTGATGAAGCACTATTGCAGGATTCACCCGTCCTTCTCCCAATTGCTCACCCAGCATACTCACCATCACTTTATTGGGTTCGGCCAGCCAGATTTCACCTGCCCCGTTTTGGATAGCCTGAGGGACCTGAAAACCTGTTCCAGCATTCAAAATCAGTACTTTCTCCCTTTTCTGCATGACAAATGGCAACGCCATTGTGGTATGATCTAGAACATTAGCAAAATCTTCACTGTCAAAATCCACATAGGGACCAAACCAATCTCCATTGACAAAAACCACCTGCTGGATTTTGGGGGCCTGGGAGGCGGAAAGACTCAGACCCGGACCAAAACGAAGCACAGGCGAGGATACTACCTGTACCCATCCCTGTGGGCTGTTTTGCTCTTGCTCAATTTGAGCCTTGGGCAGCAGTAAGGTATGACTGATGCTTTTGAACTGTGAAAGGTGCAAGGGGATCGACCGTATAATGAATGCCATCATCAGAAGAAAAGTGGCGGCACTCGTTGCCATTAGAGAATATTGCTTTTTCTTGATTAGCATGGTACCGGCAATAAGTGTTAAAAGTGATACCAAAGCAGGGAGTGTTTCCGGCCGAAAGTGCGGGATTAAAAGAAGGATCATCATTCCTCCTAGTCCAGAACCAAAGAGATTGGCAAAATAAACCTTGCCAATACGATGGATATACTGGGTAAAGACCATCCCTATGCTCAGTGCTCCAAAAAAGAAAGGTAGAAAAAAAAGCAGGTAAGTTATGATCAATTTGCCCAAATGGCTGTAATCAGCAAACAGCAAATAGGAGTCAAAACGAAGGAAAGTAGCCTGAGAGATTCCTATGACGGTGGCCATACAGCCACCAGATATTAACATAAGTGCAGGGATTACTATTTGAAAACGCTGCAGTAACCACTGGCGAAACAGGGACAAGAAGGTTCCGGCAGCCCCAAATCCCAGCAAAGCCACCGAGATGACCATATAGGCGAAATGATGCCACTGCGTAATCGAAAGGATTTGCATCAATACCAACTGGAAAGCAATAATCGCCGCAGATAAAAGTCCGAGGGAAATCAGGATCAAATTGACATTGTAGGGCTTTGTCATTTTGTTTTCTTCAGTTTTTACGAAGCACTGGAGTGAATTCCTATTAACAAAAGAAGCTTCCCAAAGCACGGAAGTGGTAAGACAAGGTTTATTTACTCCTCGTGAATGGCACAAATCTCACCGGCATAAGGGTTTTTGTTCTGGGCTTTCCGTTTTTCTTTTCTACCAAAGAAAGCATCTGCGTCATAAAAGGGGAACCAACTGGAATAATCATTTTTCCACCATCCTTAAGCTGCTCAATCAATGGGGGCGGCACAAACTCAGCTGCGGCGGTCACCACAATGGCATCAAAGGGAGCACGTTCTTCCCAACCATAATAGCCATCGCCCACTTTGACTTTTATATTATCAAATCCCAGCGACTCCAAACGCTTGGCAGCCGAAGTTCCCAACTCTTTTACAATCTCAATGGTATATACCTCATCCACAATTTCTGCCAGCACAGCGGCTTGGTACCCTGAGCCCGTACCGATTTCCAGCACCTTAAAATAGGGTTCTGGACTGATTACCTCAGTCATATAAGCCACGATATAGGGTTGCGAAATGGTCTGCCCATAGCCGATAGGCAAAGGCCTGTCATCGTAGGCGTTTTTTCGATAATCATCGGGCACAAACAAATGACGTTTTACCTCGCGCATGGCTTTCAGCACATTGGACTCTTGGATTCCCCTGCGTTCAATCTGCACTTTGACCATCTGGTCACGCTCTCCTTTATAAGGGTCAGCTTGATGAAAGACAAACAATATCCCTATGAAAATCAAGCACTTTACCATCATTATCTGTTTCGCTCCTGTTTTACCAAAACCCAAATTAATGCCCTTATTGTTCCAGTTATTACCTTAAATTATGGAGAGATACGTCTAAGGAAAAACATTAAAAACTTAATTATAAAAATGGATCAATTACCGCAGCCCTTGTGTTAATTTAATAATTTTTAGATTAGGTAACTTAAAAAAATACCCTGAACACTTTATTAAGTATTCAGGGTAAACATCATAATTCTGTGATTTCAACTCTTAGTCTAATAAGCCATCTCTACGATCCTCTTAACATCTTCTGGACTTATATCCTTGTTTTCTCCAAGACCCAACCAACTCCTCTCAGTAAAGCGATCGGCTATTTTATCTGCTGTACCTTCGTAGGCATCTGTATAGGCTGATAATTGGGTCGCTATACCTAATGATTGGAAAAACTCTTCTGTTTTTTGAATTGCTGCCTTGGCTTTTTCTTCCGTAGAACCACTCGAAATTCCCCAAATTCGCTCCGCATACTGGGCTATTTTTTCCTTTTTCTTATCAAAGTTATAGCGGTAATGGCTGCCGGCCAAGATGGCCAGGGTCCTCGCATGGTCGATCCCATACAAGGCGGTGAGTTCATGTCCCATGGCATGGATTGCCCAGTCGGTAGGCACACCTTTCTGTATCAAACCGTTTAAGGCCATGGTACAGCACCACATAAAGTTGGCTGCAGCTTCATAATCGCCTGGATCTTTCATCACCCTTGGAGCTACTTCGATCAGGGTCTGCAAAATACTTTCAGCAAACCGGTCCTGCAAATAGGCTCCCGCCGGATAAGTCATGTACTGCTCCAAAACGTGGGTAAAGGCATCCGCTATGCCATTGGCAATTTGTCGTTCGGGAAGTGATTTGACCACGGCAGGATCCAATATGGAAAACTGCGGAAACAGTCCTGGACCTCCCATGCCTAATTTTTCCTGGGTTTGTTTGTTGGAGATAACCGAGCCGGAATTGGATTCCGATCCGGTAGCTGGAATGGTGAGCACCGTGCCAAAGGGCAAGCCCTTTTCTGTTCTGATTTTTTTGGCCAAAATATCCCAAGGCTCTTCCCCTTCATAAAGCGCAGCGGAAGAAAGAAACTTGGTCGCATCGATCACCGATCCTCCGCCCACAGCAAGCATAAAAGTGATCTCTTCCTTTTGGATGATTTCCAATGCTTCCAATAGACCGTGATACTCCGGATTGGCAGGAATGCCTCCAAACTCAATCACTTCATAATCCTTCAAAGCAGCTTTTACGGCCTCGTAAATTCCGTTTCTCTTGATGCTGCCTCCTCCATAAGTCATCAGTACTTTGGCTCCTTTTGGAATCTCCTGTGATAGTTTTTCGTATTGATCGGATCCAAAAATGATCTTTGTAGGGTTTTTAAACTCAAAATTTTGCATATCGGTCGCTATTCAATTTTATTTTGGTTTCGCCTCTTCACAATGGCTTAAATAGAACAAATGACAAGCCGAATAGTTCACTGATTTTTACTCTTACCTCTTCCTTCGCCCTGTCCCTTGAACTCCCTAATTTGCAACGAGGATCATTAAATCCCAGTGTTTTTAACACCCTCCCAAATTCGCATGGAAAATGCTAATATTTAGCAACCCGCGTTTGAAACGCGGGTTAGAGTTAGAAGTAGCTAAGTACTCAATACTAATTACTCCAGACTCTTTTACTCAAAATAAGGATACTTCCCTTTGCTGATCATATCATCTGCAATCTGTCTTCTCAGCTCTTTGGTGTTGACCGGATCCATTTTGGTAAAGCGCTTCAAGCCCATTAACATCACTTTTTGTTCATCCCCTGTGGTAAAGGAAGCAATGGCCTCCTTTCCTGCTGCCTGGATCTTGTCTATAGCCTCTGCCAGATAAACCTGCACCATGGCAATCTGCTGCTTGCAGGCTTCCTCTCCCTTTAAGCTCGCCCTTTTCTCTGTCCTAAGTAGGGCCGACTCCACCGCATAGATCTCTATCATAATATCCGCCAGGTTCATCATAACTTCCTGCTCTTCCTCCAACTTGGTCTGCATAAACATGGCCGCTTTGCCCCCTACCATCAAAAACACCTTTTTGAGCTTTTTCAATACTTCTTTTTCTGCTGCAAATAGCTCTGAGGTGTCGATGGTTTCAAAAGAAGGTACCGAGGTTAACTCCTCTGCTACTGCTTTGGCAGGATCAAAAAGGTTGATTTCTCCCTTCATGGCCCGCTTCAAAAGCATGCCCACCATCAGCATCCGGTTGATTTCGTTGGTTCCCTCATAAATTCTGGAAATCCTGGCATCCCGGTAGGCCCGCTCCATGGGTGCATCCGCCGAGTAGCCCATGCCACCATAAATCTGCACTCCCTGATCTACCACATAATCCAACACTTCGGAACCATGTATTTTGGAAATGGCACATTCCATCGCAAACTGTTCCACACCTTTTAGTTTGGCCTTATTCACATTCATGCCCTCTGATATCAATGCATCAATGCGGTCTTCTATGTCCTGCCCTAAGCGATAAGAAAGTGATTCGCTCACATAAGTTTTGATCGCCATCTCAGCCAGTTTGGCCTTAATGGCTCCGAAGGTATTGATGGACACGCCAAACTGCTTTCTTTCGGAAGAATAAGTCAGGGCATTTTTGATCACCTGACGGCAGCCTCCCAATACCCCGGCCCCTAATTTTACCCTTCCTATATTAAGGATGTTCACGGCAATTTTGAACCCATTTTGCCGATCGGAAAGCATATTTTCCACAGGCACTTTACAATCATTGAAAAAGACCTGTCGGGTAGAGGAGCCTTTGATGCCCATCTTTTTTTCCTCTTCATTCATGGTGATTCCTCCAAAGTCCTTCTCCACAATAAAGGCCGTTAGGTTCTTGTCGTCCTCAATCTTGGCAAAGACAATAAAAAGATCCGCAAAACCGCCATTGGAAATCCACATCTTCTGCCCGTTCAGCAAATAGTGTTTGCCATCTGCTGTCAAGGTGGCTTTGGTTTTGCCACTGTTAGCATCAGAACCGGCATCAGGCTCTGTCAGACAGTAGCAAGTAGCCCATTCTCCCGTAGCCAGTTTTGGCAGATATTGCTGCTTTTGCTCTTCTGTACCATAATACAATATCGGTAAGGTGCCAATGCCCGTTTGTGCGCCATAGGTGGTAGAAAAAGAACCTGCCGCACCAATGATATCTGCGATCAGCATGGAGGTGTTGAAGCTCATGCCCAAGCCCTGGTATTCTTCGGGCACTGAAATACCCAGCAAGCCCAGTTCCCCCGCCTTTTTCAAAATACTGGGCACCAAATCAGGGTTTTTCATACTGTCGATCTCTTCGATCTTTGGCAAGATCTCCGTATCAATAAAATCCTGACAGGCCTGGGCCATCATGCGTTGCTCTTCTGAAAATTCAGCCGGGATAAAAATATCCCTAGCCTCCGTTTCCCTGATCAGGAACTCTCCCCCGTTGATGGTATTTTTCTTTGTTGTTTCCATTTGTAATTAGTCTTGAGTATTGAGAATTGAGTATTGAGTGAATGGTCTCAGCCTCTATTTATCTTTATTTAAACTTTTAATCAGGCCATAACTCATTTTCTGAATTTCATTAATTTCCTTTTCCAATGGTACAAAAGAGCTTTCTTCCAATAACCCCAGCAACTTAGATATACATAACTGCGTGTCTAATTCACAAAGTGAACCATAAGCTATATCTAAAAATCTCTTAAAGTCATTATCAGTCCCCCTTCCAGCTCCCTCAGCAATGTTGGAAGCTACCGAAACAGAAGACCTCCTCATTTGGGAGACAAGACCAAATTTTTCCTCATTGGGAAAATCAGCAGTCATTACATAAATATCCTTGGCGAGAAAAATTGATCTTTGCCACACTTTAAAATCCTTGTAATTGTTCATAAGTGTAAAATTTATATTAAAAGTTAGTTTTGCTTTATAGCCGTCAAGCTGAGCCTTTCGGCTCTCTGATCAGGATAAACTATAAGCGAAGCCCTGTGTATCGCCTTTTCACTCCGGTCTTCTGGGTACACAAATCAAAGCTCAATACTCACGACTCTAGACTCAAGACTATTTCAAAAGCTCCACCACCCCGGCTACGCCCTGGCCGCCTCCTACGCAGGCAGTGACCATCCCGTACTTTTGGTTTCTTCTGCGGAGTTCATTGATGATCTGAACGGTCAGCTTGGCGCCGGTACATCCTAGGGGATGCCCCAGTGCCACGGCACCTCCGTTGACATTCACAATTTCAGGATCCATGTCCAGCGACCTGATCACTGCCAAAGCCTGTGCAGCAAAGGCTTCATTCAGTTCCACCAAGTCGATATCATTGAGTTTCATTCCAGCCTGTTTTAAAGCCTTTGGCACGGCTTCTTTTGGTCCGATGCCCATAATCCGTGGATCCACGCCCGCCACCGAATAGCTCACCAGCCTAGCCACTGGTTCCAGATTCAGCTCCTTCACCATTCTTTCGGACATCACCAAGGCAAAGGCTGCCCCATCAGAAGTTTGGGAGGAGTTGCCCGCGGTAACCTGTCCACCCTGCCTAAATGCCGGCTTGAGAGTGGATAGCACTTCCATATTGGTACCTGGCCTGGGACCCTCATCGGTATCCACTATAAAGCTCCTTTTCTTCTTTTTGCCGCTTTCATCCACATAATTTTCTTCCACCTTCACCGGAACGATTTCATCCTTAAACTTCCCTTCTTTGATCGCATTGATGGCCCTTTCATGGGAAGAAACCGCAAACTTATCGGAATCCTCACGGGAAATATCATAATCCTTGGCCAGCTCCTCCGCCGTCAGTCCCATGCTCAGGTAATAATCGGGGTGTTCGGAGGCCACCTTCCAGTTCAAGGCCGTTTTGTAGCCCATCATGGGTACAAGAGACATGGATTCCGTGCCTCCGGCAATGATGCAATCGGCCATGCCCGACTTGATTTTGGCAGTGGCCAATGCGATGGCTTCCAGGCCCGATCCGCAATAGCGGTTGATGATAAAGCCCGGCACCACTTTGCCCAAAGCCATCAGGGAAATCATCCGGCCCATCTGCATGCCCTGTTCCGCCTCCGGTACGGCGTTGCCCACGATCAGGTCATCCACCCTGCTGGGCTCCAGTCCCGGCGTCTCCGCCAGCAAATGCTTGATCACATCCGTGGCCAGATCATCCGGCCTGTAAAAGCGGAATCCACCCTTTTTGGCTTTTCCCACTGCTGATCTATATCCGTTTACTATGTAAGCTTCCATTACTTTATCGTTTTATGTTTCTTGTTTTATTTAAGAACAAAGAGAAAAGAACAAAGAATCAAGATTGGGACTCTATTGAAGATTTCAATCCGTTTATCATTCTTTGAATTTCTATAAGATCATTTTCAAGGGAAGAAGATTTCTCTTCAGAAATAAGTCCTACCCTCTTGCTTATTTCTAATTGAGTTTCGAGTTCGTAACTCTCACCCAAACTTGTTTCCAATGAATTGCAAAAAACTTTATGAGATGATTTTGCGCTGCCTTCTGCTATGTTGGAAGGAACAGAAACACTTGCTCTCCTCATTTGAGAAACCATTCCATACTTTTCCTCATTAGGAAATTCCTTTGTTGTGAAGTATACCTTGACTGCAAAATCAACAGATTTTTGCCAAACTTTAAGATTTCTAAAATTGTGCATGTTCATTATGTTTTGGTTAAAAAATTGTGTTGTCTTTTCTCTTTATTCTTGGCTCTTTGTTCTAAGTACTTGATACTCGATACTGCCATCTTGATACTCTATACTAATTCCTCAACGGTTTACCCTTAAACAGAATGCTATGGATTCTTTCCAAGGTCTTTTTCTCACCCGTAAGGCTGAGAAAGGCTTCCCTTTCCAAATCCAATAAATACTGCTCTGAAACTTCCGTTGGTTGGGAGAGGTCCCCGCCACTCATGACCCAAGCCAGCTTTCTGGCGATCTTGGCATCGTGATCAGAGATATAGGCTCCATACTGCATGCCCGTAATCCCCGCTTCAAAGTAGGCCAGCGAAGTTTTGCCCAACACTTTGATATTGGTTTGATGGACGGGCTGTGTGTAGCCCTCATCATAAAGCTCAAGGACTTTGGCCTTGGCTTCTGCCAGTTGGCGTTTGCGGTTGATGGTAATATCATCCTTTGCCTGTAAATAGCCCAAGCCCCTTGCCTCTTCGGCAGAGGTGGAGACCTTTGCGGTAGCGATATTCATGAAGATTTCCTGTAACCTGTTCAATTCCACATCACCGTCTCGAAGGCTATTGGAGAAACGCAGGGTCATTTCCTTGGTGCCACCACCTGCAGGGATCACCCCAACGCCAAATTCAACCAATCCCATATACAACTCGGCATGCGCCTGTATGGCGTCCGCATGAAGGGACATTTCACAGCCACCTCCCAAGGCCATATTGTGTGGAGCGACGACCACCGGCACGGAACTGTAGCGCACGCGCATCATCGTCTTCTGGAATTGGGCGATCATCAGGTTGATTTCATCAAAGTCCTGGTCTCCTGCGTACATAAAGATCATGGAAAGATTGGCGCCTGCGGAGAAATTGCCTCCCTCATTCCCAATGACCAAGCCTTTGAAATCTTTCTCTGCCATGGAAATCGCTGTATTCATGCCCTCAATGACTTCGGCACCCAGGGAATTCATTTTGGTATGGAATTCCAGCCCTATGACGTCATCGCCCATATCGTAAATAGTGGATCCTGCATTGCCCCACAGCTTTTTATTTCCCGCTTTTAATGTATCCAAAAGAATAAACTCCTGCTGTCCAGGGATATCTTTATAGGACTTGGAAGGAATATCATAGTACTGGCGCGTTCCCTTTTCCACTCGGTAAAAACGGTCATGGCCTGCCTCCAGCATCTCATACACCCAAGTGGCTGGCTTCTGGCCTTCAGCTTCCATCTTTTCAACAGTATCCTTTACCCCAAGGATGTCCCAGTTTTCGAAGGGGCCATATTCCCAGCCAAATCCGGCACAAACTGCTTGATCGATGCGGTAAAGTTCATCAGCGATTTCAGGAATACGGTTGGAGCAATATCGGAAAAGGTCATAGAAGGTGGCCCGATAAAACTCTCCAGCCTGATCATCAAAATTCACCAGAAATTTGATGCGCTTCTTAAGGTCATGGATATCCTTTGATCCTTCCAGTGCTTTGAACTTGGGCTTTTCCGCGGGTTTATATTCAAGGGTCTTGAAATCTAATTCTTTCAATTCTTTGGTTCCGTCCTTATGGCGGATCATATGGAAAAAGCCCTGTCCGGATTTATCCCCAAACCATTTATTTTCGTAAAGAAACTCCACAAATTTGGGCAGCCTGAATTGCTCTTTGGACTCATCATGCGGTAAGGCTTTTCGTAAATTATTGGCCACATTGACCATAGTATCCAAGCCCACCACATCCATGGTTCTGAAAGTCGCAGACTTGGCCCTGCCGATAACCGTACCTGTAAGTTTATCCACTTCAGACACCCCTAAGCCCATTTTATCGATGATGTGCATGCTGGACATTATGGCATAAACCCCTATCCTGTTGGCGATAAAAGCCGGGGTATCTTTACAAAGTACCGTTTCTTTACCCAAATGGCGGTCACCGTATTCCATTAAGAAATCGATGTTGTCTGGATTGGTTTTTGGTCCGGGGATGATCTCCAAGAGACGCAAATACCTGGGCGGGTTAAAGAAGTGGGTACCGCAGAAGTGGGTTTGGAAATCATCGCTCCTTCCCTGGCAAAGCAGCTGCATCGGAATCCCGGAGGTATTGGAAGTGATCAGCGTGCCCGGTTTGCGGTGCAGTTCCACTTTTTCATAAAGGGACTGTTTGATATCCAAACGTTCCACCACCACTTCGATCACCCAGTCATACTCTTTGATCTTTGGCAGATCGTCTTCAAAGTTCCCGGTTTGGATGCGCTCGGCAAATGCCTTGTCGTAAATTGGTGAGGGCTTCGCTTTTAAGCTTTTCTCCAAGGCTTCATTGACCAACCTGTTCCTGACAGCCTTGTCCTCCAGCGTCAATCCTTTCTTGTTTTCTGCTTCGTTGGTTTCTTTGGGCAAAATGTCCAGTAAAAGCACCTGCACACCAATATTGGCAAAGTGGCAGGCAATCCTGGATCCCATAACTCCAGAACCTAAAATGGCTACTTTTCGGATGGTTCGTTTCATTTTATTTTAGTTTATTTTTCGATGTCAAATGGAACCTCGCAAATTAAACCTGCTCCTCCGGAAATGGTCTGTATCATGCTCGGTTTCATAGAAATAATGGTTAATAAGATTTCCCCGCTATCGGGCTGTTGGATTTCTGTTGTTCCTTTTCTATCACTTGGTTGATTTTCTGAAATACCCGGAAGAAAGCCTCTAGCTCTTTTTCGCTGACCACCTCACGGATGGCATGGTTGAATTCCTGTATGGTTTCGATGGATATTTCTTTTTTCCGCTTTCCCTCGGGGGTCAAAAAAATGCGGACCGATCGCTTGTCGGAAGCATCAGGCTTTCTACAGATCAAGCCTTTTTCTTCCATGGATTTCAGCATTCGGGTGAGGCTCCTGGATTCCAGACCCATCATAGGGGCAATCTTGGTCGCCGGAGTACCTTCTTTGGAATTGATATTGATGAGAACAAAACCTATCGAGGTCGTCAATCCCTCTTCGGCTGCCTTTTGGTTGTACATGCGGGAAATGGCATGCCAGGCAGTTTTGATATGGAAATCTACGGTTTCTTCGGGTTTCATACGCTCAAGTCGAATGCTTACTAGCTTAACGTAATATAAGAAATAATTCGTATGCATGCATACTATATAGTATTAAAAAGTTTGAAGGTTATAATGTTCAACGTTTGAACCGGTTTGTTTTTATCATGGGGACAGGCTCATTTCGACAGGCTCAATGGCCCATACGACTGCGGTTGCTGAGTCTGCCGAAGCACGGTTGCTGAGCGCGTCGAAGCACGGTCCCTGAACTATGCTCCCTGAGCTTGCCGAAGGGGTCGAATGGGCTGTTGTCCCGTCAGCTGGCTGCGGGACTATTTTATAATTGATTCGGTCTATGCGCAAATCTTAATCGTACCGGGCACAGCCCTCGTTACAAGAGTAGTTTTAAAAAACAAATTAAGCAACTATATCCGTGTTCATCCTTTTCATCTGTGGATGATATTTTGGATCTATATGAAATATAGAGGGTAGACTAATTTTAAGTCATTCAGGATGTTGAAGTAATGGATACTCAAAGAGGCTTCTGCTTTAGCGGTAATGACTTTTCACTATTAAAAGGAAAGGCGGCTAAAGCGGCCATAATAGGCACTTATAACCCTGGGTTGACACCCAGGGTTATTGATATTTCGCCCTTCCAGGGCTATTTTCAACCATCCAAAACTACAAGAGCTGGTTTACCAGATAAGACAATAAGCTGATGTCCATATTGAACCGCCTTGCTGAAACCTCTGTTTTCCCATCAGCTGTGCTTCGGGACTTTTTTATAATTGATTCCGCCTTTGAATAGAATTTCAGTTATTTGCTCGAGCCACCAGACCAATTTTATCGGGATCAGCCCTCGGTTCCAAAGAGGTAAATTTCTCCTCTCAAAAGTTACTAACCTATCTCAATTTCCTCACCCAAAAACTTCGGCTCCACTCCTAATAATATATCCATAAACGCTTTGGTCCTTGCAAAATATTCTCTGACCTGGGTTTTTATCCCACGCTTCAGAGAAACATTCTTGGCATTGAAACCTACAGCATTTATATTGTGATGATTGGCCAGATAAATTGCCCTTTCATTATGAAACTGTTGGGAGATTATGGTAAAATCCTCTAGCCCAAAAATCTCTTTGGCCCTGACAATAGAATCCAAGGTCCTGAATCCAGCATAATCCAAATAAATCTTGTTTTCGGGTATGCCTCTTTTTACTAATTCATTCTTAATGTCTGTGGGCTCATCATAATCTTTATTACCATTGTCTCCGCTTACCAGGACAAATTCAATTTTTCCGTTTTCATAAAGTTCCACCGTGGCATCGATTCTATATTTAAAATATAAATTCATCCTTCCGCTGCTTAGCTCTTTTGCTGTTCCCAAAACAAGGCCTACCCGATTCTTTTTGATTTTAGAAACATCTGAATAGGTCAGTTTTGAAGTTTGCTTTTCGACTGTAAAATTTGCGAACACAACCAAGGCTATTGGCAGGATCAAAATCACGAAGGCAATAACTAATTTTTTTCTCCTCATAGTTTTTCCTTTACAGTAATCGCTCCAACCTTCCCTTTCTCTTAACGATATTTTTATAATCCCATTGGACCTTTCTTGATTTTTCCAGCCAACGCTTGAGGTCAAGGCTATTGATCTGCTCTGCAGCTGTATATCGCTTTTCGGCTGCTTTGAATTTCCCTTCTGGTTCCAATCCCTCCTCTTCGAAAGACTGCCCGCTCCAGAACAATAACCGGACGCATCCTTTCAGTTTGCTATAGCCCACAATAGGATTGCCCCCCAAAAACCAGACCGGATGCCCATGCCAAATTTTATTTTCGGCATCACTAAGGTTTGCCTCTATCTCCTGATACAAGCGGTCGCAAATGGCCTTGTCCTCCAGGGACTGCTGCTTATGATAATCTTCAATGTCTTTGTTCATAACAAATCCCTTATCCAAAACTTGGCGTCATCACCCCATCAGAACTCTTTTTGAGCTTTATTCCAACCAGTATCTCATGCAATGTCTCTGCTGCCAGGCCATGCAAAACCAACCGATAAGCTGCACTATAAGTGCTGACAGGCACCATGGGATGTTTATTATTCACCAAGCCCAGGTGACCTGGAGTCCCTAAGATTTGGGAAGTATAGATGGCAATGGTCTCATCCAACTGCAGGGAATTTGATGCCCTTACAAAATCATTGGAAGTCAAAAACAATTGATAAAAAGGGGTAAAGAGTTCGATTGCCGATCTCAAATCCAAAACGTTCGTCCATTTATTAGGAAAATCAATGTGGTCAAACTGATCTACTGTGATCATGTCCAGGTTGATTTTTTCCGGTCTGGCTATCGAAACAGCCTTTTCCTTGAGCTGTTGGTTAAGGTGAATGACAAAGTTGTACAAATTCAAATCATGCTTCAAAAACAGGTCATCCTTAATATCCTCAAAATCCCGGGGTTTTAAAGGATTACCGACAATTTGCACTCCAGGGATATTGCCGGCAATAAATTGGAGAATTTCCGTACCCACATGAAAATGCCGAAATATTAGCAAATTGGCATCTGGACTGACAAAATTCCGCAATCCCCAAGCCAATATCCGGTGCAGAATTTTCGAAGAGTTGAATGCCTTTGGAAAGAAAAATTTAAAGACATGGATAAAAAACATGGTTACTTTCGACCAAAGCTGGATGAAAGGCAATAGGTAACGCACTGACTTGGAAGAATTATCCCGCATCAGCGCCCTCTTCGCTTTATTGTTGATAGGAATACTATCATCCAAATACAAGGCCAGCCAGGGATCCGGATCCCTTTCATCATGGCTTGCTATATCCCATTCTTTATCCTTCATATCACTTAATAATTTCCCAGTTCTTCCAATTGCATTTTAAACAGCCTAGCCGTTGTTTTGGCCGTTTTAACGATCTTTTTGGCAATTTCCAAATTCATCTTTGGGTGGTTCAGCGCCTCTTCCAAGTTATGAAAATGATTTTCATCCGCCACCCCGTGATAAGTAAAAAAAGACACTTGATTATCCGTGATGTCCAGCTGGTCTTTGATCATCTCTCCCCAATAAGCTGCCAAGCGTTTTCCTATTCCCTCAATGATAAACATGGCCCCAAGCAAATCAATGGGGTTGGGCTTACTGGCTTGCTGAAACATAAATGAGGTCAAAGCTACCGTTCCGATGTTTTTTTCGCCTGAGTGAATGGCCGCAAGCGGCTCGCCCAAGGCTACATAGTTCCTTTCCAGCATTTGGTAGTCCTTGTGCTCTGTAGCGGTGTGCTTAATAAAAGCAGATCTCAACTCAAACAGGTCAATGTCAATATTAGATGCGGCCCGGGAAATCCATTGGGAACCATCTATTACCTGCTGGCGTAGATCTATCAACAGCTGCTTATAATCCTCCCTACTTAGCTGCCCCTTATGGATTTTTTCCACGATAGGCACTTTGAGCAAAGCGGTTTCAAAATCTATCCAGATTTGAGCCAACTGCCGAACCAACCATTCAGAGGTTTCATTTTTATCAATATTCAATTCCGGAGATGCAATCTCACGGATGGGATAGCTTTTTGGATTCCCCTCATTATTGCCTACTACCGTAAGCTGCATAAAAGAAGTGATAAATCTCCCGCTCTCAGGGACCATACAGAGTATTTTCTGCCCTTGCCTTAATTTTCCTGAATACATCAGTTCCTCCAACATGATGAAAATGGAGGCCGCCCCTGTATTTCCCTTTGTACTTAGATTGCTAAACCATTTTTCATCAGGAATGGCCCCTCCTCCTTTTTCCATAAGTGCTTTGATCGGGGCTTTGAATACCTCTGAAGAATAATGGCAGCAAAGCCAATCCACCTTCTTCTTTTCAATTTTCCCTTGATCAATCAGATCAAAATAATGCGCCACCCCTGCTTTTACCACCTTGTCCAATAACCTAGTGTCTTGTCTCAGATTGATGGCCCCGGCTTTGGAAGCTTCCTCATAGCTGGGATAATCCAACCAGGTCTTTTCCTCCTCATTCTGATTGTCCGTCTTGCCTGTAAACATACAAACCGGGTATTCATTGGCGTGGGATTTAATATCGATCCAATCTATCCTCTGGGAAATTCCGCGTTCATTCTTTTTATTTTGCAAGACAAATGCACCTGCTCCATCTGAAAGCATCCAGCGTAAAAATTCCACATCGAAAGGGAGGGAACCAAGCTGTTGTGCTTCGGCCCTGGAGGCCTTGAACAGTCTACTGGCCAATTCACTGCCCACACATACCGCGTTTTGTTTTTCGCTGCTTTTGATCTGGGCGAAGGCGTCTTTCAGCGCCATCATCCCGCTGGCACATACACTTTGAAAGCTCGCCACCTCACATTCCTGAAAATCCAATCCTGCATGGACCATACTGGCAAAACCAGGAATAGGAAGATCCCCTTGGGTAGTCCCCGTACACAAAAGCTCAATTTCCTTGGCTTGCAAATTGCCTTTAGCCAAAGCACATTTCACTGCATTCACAGCCAATTGGCTGTTGAAATGGGTGGTTTCCTGTTTTTTATTGATGGCATAATAGCGCTGCTTAATGCCGTTTTGCTTAAGGATACGTTCCTTGGCACGACTGTCATTCCCGTTTATTCTGCCCAGATAATCTTCCATTTCCTCATTGGAAATGGCCTTGTTCGGTAAAAAGATACCGGCACTTGTGATATACACTTCATTCATGATCTAATGATTAGGCTTGGAAAAGAGTCGGTCCAGAAAATTCAGTGCAAAACCATAATTCTTACTCCCTTTGCTATGGTGTTGGTTATGGTGAGTTCCCATTAGCCACCAGGCCTCACCCCTACCCGATCCAAAACGATAGTTACAATGCCCGGCATAGTTGAGCAAAATGCTGACAAGCGGGTAGGTAAAGATCGCCACGATAGAGAAAGGCAACAAGGGCGCTATGGTGATGGGAACAGTACTCAGCAAAAAGGCTTCAATCCAATGAAAGCTATAAACCGAATAAACGGTTGGGGTGATGGATTTATGGTGAACAAAATGAATTCTTTTCATAAAAAACCGAGTATGCATGATTCGATGTACTACAAAAAAGTGGACCTCATTCCACAGCGTCAAGAGCGCCAATCCTATCAATACATTTAGCCAGGTATCCGGTAAAAGTGTAATCCAGCCCATACGGATAAAATAAACTACAGGGATGATGGAAAATCCAAAGACAAGAATAGACTTTAGGGAATGCCATTTTTCAAAGGCTATTTGCCCTGGTTTCACTTGTCGGGAATCAATCAAATTCAATAATTTTTTACCCTCCAAAAATTTGCACACAGCCAGATATAACGGGGCTAAACCAAAATAAAGCACCATAAAATACCCAAATGATAAAACAAATAACTGCAAATAAGAATATTCATAAAGAATATTTTCTATTAGCTGCTGTATCATAGATAGACTGGATTAATAATTATTTCTACGGATATTCCTGAGGAACTGGTTAAAAATGCCGTTCTGATTTTAAAAATATATTGGATATTAAATAGGACTCGTTTATTTCCACAGGTCTTTCTTATCTATGGACAGGTCATTTCGGCAGGCTCATTTCGGCAGGCTCAATGGCCCAAACAACTGTGGTTGCTGAGCTCCTCGAAGCACGGTTGCTGAGCATCACTCCCTCGGTCCCTGAGCCTGTCGAAGGGGTCAAAGGACCGAAGCTCCGAGCTAATGCCGAATCTTAACCCCTAAAATACACCCGGACAAGCCTATTTCTTCTCCTTATTTTTTGATTCGGTGTAACTTTTTGATAATTCGGGCAACTTATCATAATCACCATCAATCAAAGCCTTTTTCTTTCTTCTACTCCACCCTTGAACCTGTTTCTCACGATAAAATGCTTCATCTATGTTTGCGAACTCTTCATAGTATACGAGTTTAACGGGCAGATGCTTTCTGGTAAAATTTGCCCCCTCACCTGCTTGATGCTGTATCAGTCTATTGTCCAAATCAATTGTACTTCCTGTATAATAAAGTCCATTACTACATTCCAATATGTACATATAACCTTTCATGGATAAAAATTTAGATTTAAAAATTAAACGTTTTTACAAGGCTTATTTCGGCAGACCTTCCTTGTCTGCAGATAGGCACATTTCGGCAGGCTCAATGGCCCAAACAACTGCGGTTGCTGAGCCTGTCGAAGCACGGTTGCTAAGCATCACACCTGCGGTCCCTGAGCCTGTCGAAGGGCTCGAAGGGCAGAAGCGGTCAAAGGGCCAAACAGCCTATTCAATCAACTCCCCAATTCTCTTTCTTATAAACTCTGCGCGTTTACTGTAAATCATCATCTTAAAATCCCTGGAATTTACATCGATCATTCCTCCCAGATCTACCTTAAGCTCCCTAACGACCTGATCAAAATATCGATCCCTCTTGTCCAGCCATTTTCTTTGGGCCGATCGCAAAGTATCTTTTTGAGCATAGGAAATTTGATGCATCAGATCCTGATAGACAACATTTAGCATGCTGTCCATCTGAGCAGCATAGTGTATCTCTGTTTGCATCATGTCTTTCCCTTTATCCAACTGATCTTGATTTACTATTGCAAGGCTATCCATTACTTCTCGATAGTAATTTGTCTTCTCAGCAAATGTTTTCCTTTCTTCAATATGCCGTAAATCTGTATTTCGCGATTTACAGGTAGCGAAAAAGAATAATATTAGCAGAGCTAATGTAAATTGCATCCTAAACCAAAAACTAATTGCTTTCATAGGACAATTAAAAATCGTTAGTTGTTAAAGATTTTCCTTAAGCGACTCTTTCAATTGATAAAAAATTACTTGATTTGAATGATCCGCTCTTCTAGGTTCAGTGCCCCTTCTGATCTCACCTCCTTAGTTTCTACACTATAGGTAGTCCAACCTGTGCTGCCATGAATTCTTGATGCAGTCCAAACCTCGTTTGTTATCGGAGGAAGATCGGATATTTTCTGATCTTGCTTTCCAAAAGCTCCCGCTTTAGAAAGATAAGTCCAAGTAGCTTCTGTCAGTTGTTCAGAATTTACCTCCTGATACATTCTAAGTACAGAATTGTCTTCCTCTCCGTTGAGTTCATCCAAAACTATACTTACATCGACATCGAGGGGTTCACCTCCAAAATTATTTAGAAACTTCAATTCACCATTTATTTCTTCATGCAATTCATATTTTACGCCGTGAAAAGCATAGAATTGGATAGCATCTTTGATGGCATTTGCTTGAATTAGCTCTTTAGTTTTAAAAATTCCCATGGTCTGATTGAGTACTTGATCAATGTTGGGTGTGTTTTTATATTCCTCGCGAACTACTTCCACACCTTTCAGCATATAATCCCTCACCTCTTCCCAATTGATTACTTCCTCAACGGAACCCAATTCGTCCGTTTTGATAAGGACAGAGATATCTTCTGTCATACTTGATAACTTGTTTAAAAGTTCATTATCAGTGTCAATCCTATAATTTTTGTAAAACCATTCAATTATATAACTGTTTTCAGTTGAATCCTTTATGGTTATATCCACTTCATATAAAATGGTAATATGAGAAACGGTATCCCCTTCTACCACACTTAACTTCTCTAATGAAAGGTTATATGATTGGCTATCCCCTATATTCCAATAGCCAACTATCTGTGAAGAAGAGTCAGACATATTTATCTGTCCGTATAGCAATCCTATAGAAAAATGCACAAATGCGAATATCAAAAAGATAATTTTGATGGTTTGACGCTGATAATTTAAAGCAGAGATCATCTTACTGGTTTTCAGTTAATGCTTCATTTCTTTTAGCCTAAAAATTCAATTCTTATAAAATGATTTAAAGCTAAACAATTGGTTAATTCCATAAAATACCCCGTTTAAGGTATTTTATGCTACCATGTTTCTAAAAGAGTGTTGAAATTGGGAGGTAAAACCACGTTCATTTTAGTAAGGCCCATTCAGAGTTGGGCCACTTAGTTTTGCAAAGGCTTATTTCGGCAGGCCTGCCTTGTCTGCAGATAGACACATTTCGACAAGCTCAATGGCCCAAACAACTGCGGTTACTGAGCCTGTCGAAGCACGGTTACTGAGCTTGTCGAAGCACGGCTGCTGAGCATCACTCCCTCGGTCCCTGAGCCTGTCGAAGGGGTCGAAGGGCCGAAAGAGTCGAAGGGCCAATCACTATCCCCTCCCCTCAAACTTCAAATGCATAAACAACAGCTGGTAGGCAATGGCATTTTTCCAATAGGCCGCATTGTGTACACCCGGTCGGGCGATGAAATCATGGGGTATATTGCGCTGTTCCAACTTTTCATGCAAGCGCACATTAGCATCGTAGAAAAAATCATGCACACCACAGTCAATGATAATATCCAAGCTTTTTCCGTCCAGCAGATGCACCATATTGATCACGGTATTTTCTTCCCAGACTTCCTTATTTTCCGTATAGGCGCCCAATCTTTTAGCTATATCCCAATTCAAGGGAAAGGGCCTGATGTCTACACCTCCGCTGGTGCTTCCAGCTATTCCAAAAAGCTCCTGGTGCCTAAAACCCAGGTAAAGTCCACCATGGCCGCCCATGCTCAGCCCGGTGATCGCACGGTACCTTCTGTCCTTTTTGGTAGCATAGTGCTCATCCACCCAGCTGAGCAGTTCAGAAGTGACAAAAGTCTCATACTGCATTTTAGGGTCTATAGGGCTGTCGTAATACCAACTGGTGACTCCAGCATCAGGACAGACGATGATCACGCCGTAGAGGTCCGCAAAATGCTGTAAATCGGCAATACCCGACCATGTAGTGTAATTCCCTCCCGCACCATGCAGCAAATAGACCGAAGGATAGCTCTGTGTCGGTTGATAATCACTTGGGGTAACAATCAAATTGGGCACGGTCTTTTCCATCTTTTGGCTGTAAACCTGTACGGTATCGGTCTTGGCCATGGAAATGACCTGTAAGCCTATTAGCAGGCTTAAAATCAAGGTAATTTTCTTCATTGGAATTTTGGTTGTTAAGGTTCTCTCTCGTTTATGTCTCAGAAAAATCCGAATTACTCCAGTAATTCCTTAAAAAAGCCCTGCCTATTCATTCTCTTTCTCAAACTTACCAATGGCAAAATTAAGCTTGACGTAAAACGCACTGGGATCGAATTTTGGAGCATTGCTGATGATCAGGTCCTTTCTCAAATCGGGATTGAAGTTTCTCCTCAGCTTGGTCACACTGGAATAAATGTTCAGCATATAGCCTACCTGAAGCCCCATACGGGAATAAACCCCCACATGGGTCGTGGGCTTAAGAAATGCTCCCAAAAGCTTATCCGCATTGAGGCTGAGGTTTAGCCCGAAATTTCTCTGGTACAAAAAGCTGGTATTCATTCCTCCCATAAGGTTCTCGTCAAAATCTGTATTGAGATCCGAGGCGATAAGATCCAAAGAGGTCGATCCATAATACAGGCCTATCTTGGGATAAAAGCGGAGATCCTGGGTGATGGTGTTCTTCCAATGGTATTGAAACCCGGCAGAGATGTGGATGGGTAAATAGCGATAACTGACGAATTCATTGTTAAAGCGTTTTTTGTTCAGGTTAAAATCCGTCTCTGCAAAAAAACCCAATCCGGACATGGCTACATAAGAAAATCCACCTCCCAATGTTGCTGATTGTTTCTCGAAGGTCTGGTACCCGGCATTTTCCAAATAGTGATTCAGATCAGTATACGGTTGGTTTTTAAATCCGGCTGAAATATAAAAATCAGTAAAGTAGATTTTTTCCTGCGCAAAGACGGCCACCGGCAATACCAGCATCAAAAACGTAAACAGCACTAAATTTTTTTTCATAGTCACTTCATTTTGGAAAACATCAGGTACTGACTAAATAACGGTATTGACTGTCCTCTCTATTTCTCCAATTTTAAATTTATCCATTTTTATTTTCAAAAAAACATCTTCTAGCGGATTTCAATCATTCTTACTTCTAAACGGATTCTGCCAGCCTAAATTTTAAGTTATCCAATTAAATGTTCAACGCTTAATTGATGGAAAGAACTAGCTTGAAAGTTTAATCCACACCCCTTATATATATATTATTTCTTTATTTAAATAAAAAACTATTAAGGTTATTAAGGTGTGGATTTGTGGGTAAGTTTTTAAGGTTTATTTACCCACACTATAGCTATTCCTTTTCCATACTTAATTCACCCTCTATCCACACTTTATCAACTTGTAAATACCTAACAATTAAGGAAGTCAATGAAATCATGAATTTATGTGTATAAGTGATGGCTGGTAAAAATGTTTATTAATGGCTGTGTGTATAAATGTGGATAGACGTTCACAAAATTGTGGTTATCCATAGGCTAAAAAAACTTATCCCGAAAGTGGATAGGCTCTCGGGATAAGTCTTGATTTTTCCATAAGTTATAGACAGTTATTCACATCTTTTTAGTGACTTATCTACATACCTTCAGTACTTGATTCATTGGTTTCAGCAACAGTTGAGGGGGCATTGTTCAAGCCAGATTCAGGTCTTTTTTGAATATTGATGTTCTGAATGGTCCATTTCCCTCTGAGCATGATGTTGCTGGTTTTGTTTTCGTCATCATAATAATAGTATACAGGCTCAGGTTGTTTTTTATTTTGATAGTTTCCTGGGTCCCATTGATGGTTTATATTTCTATCAACAATGGCCCTGATTTGGTATTCCCCTGCCTTTATTTTTTTGAAACTATAGTTTGGTGAGTCTGTTAAATACGTTTCTTTAATGATGTCGCCTTCTTTTGATAATAGTTGTACGATGATGGGAAGTTCATCTGTCATTACTTTACCGGTAATTTCATCTGCTAGATCATCGGCTTTTAAGCGTTTGAAGTTGGTTTTTAATTCCTTCAAGTTATACTCCCCCTCTACATCCTTAAATGTGGAATCTGCGGCCAAAAATGCATAGTTGCTTGCTGATAAGGTATCATTGATGGGGACGCTTAGTCTAAGCACAGTCCTAGCGATACTGTCTTTAAAGTGGAGGTGCTCAGGTAATATGGGAATAAAGGCTGCTGAATCATATTGTATATACAAGGAATCATAGATGATATCCAATACAGGTTTATTAAAGGTTATTTCAGTTTCTATGTTAGAAAGGAATTCTTTGTCCTTCCCTAGTTTAGCTTCCAATTTTTCTGCTTTTCTGTCGCTGCTCATGAAGGAAGCGTACAAGGTGGTGTCTATTTCAAAACCTACCGAATCCTTCAATGTTAAGTTTATTTCCGTACTGTCATCGCGTATTTCGGTATGATAAAACCTGATGTTTTTTTCGTTGATCCTATAGAAAAGGGTTTGGTTGATGTCAGGATGGTTGATTTTGTGTTGAGCAGGAATCTTGCTTAAAACCACATCATAGTTGCTTCCAATGGGTGAAGAGCGGTTGACCTTGAAGTCCGATAGATCTCCTTTGTATAGGTTGATATGAGCATTGGTGACATCCTGCTGTATAGTGATAGTATCTTTTATATAACCGTAGGGCTCGCTCTTAAATTCGGCTTTGCTGGTATTGTTGGCATCATGCCAGGCGTAGGCCCTATAGTCTCCTCCTTTAATATTGGTTATTTCAAAGTTGCCTGCAGAGTCCGTTTGGGTAAGGTAATAAGGAGGATCAGTAAAGACATCCATGGTATCATCTTCTACCCTATACAGTCCCACAATGACGTCCTGCATATCCAGGCGTTTTTGAGGAAAGATATAACTGACCTTTCCACTGAATTTTAGACTGTCGATGATATTACCCGTAGAGAAAACTAATTTCAGGTTTTCTGCTGCATTGTTTTCAGAGATGTCCTGAACACTTTTTTGAAAATTGAATACGTAAGTAGTACTGTCTTCCAGTTCTTGGTTCAGCTTTATTCTTATTTCATTTTTGATGGCGAGGATTTCCATTTTATCCTTATCCAAACTTGGCGTAATGATAATATTTCTGGTAGGATTGTCCGTTTTGATGTATTCATCAAATTCAAGTGTAATGTTTTGCGGTTTGGTATTTAGACTTTGATCTTTTGGATTGGAAGAAAGTAATTGTGGTGGAGCCTCATCCTTAGGCCCGCCCATGGGGGAGCTTTGTTTTGCACAGGAATAACAAAACAACAGCGCTACTATTGCTAAAACGATATGTTCTACCTTTTTTGTCATTTCTTCTTTAATATAAACAGTATACTTGAATAGTTATTGTTATTGCTTTTAGCGGCTTTGTTTGATTTATATCCAGTTAAAATACTTTTAATTAGATTTTTCTTTTGATTTATTATACTGTTGGATAAAAGTGAGACATAATAACTATCAAAAGGCATCGGTTCTTGTGCAGTTATTCTTAAATCAAACGTTTCTGCTAGTTGCTGCATTGTTTCTTGGGTGAAATGGTACAGATGCCGTGGTACATCCAATGCTGCCCAGTTCTCTTTAAAATACTGAGAATCGAAAGAATTATAATTGGGAACTGCCAGGAATAAAGCACCCCTCTTTTTTAGTTTTGATAACAACAGTTGCATGGTGGCATGGAGGTCATGAACATGCTCTAGAACATGGAATAGGCTGATTGCATCAAATTTGTTTTCCTGATTAAGCTCTTCGGTGGTGTTGTATAATTGCAGCTTAAATTTATCCCTTCCAATTGATGCGGCCTCTTGACTGGGTTCGTAACCAATACATTCCCACCCTTTTTTCTGGGCATGAGCAAGAAAGTGACCAGTGCCACAGCCAAAGTCCAATAGGCGCCCTTTTTGGCTGGTATATTGGTTGATCCAATTGACTTTTTGCTGTAAAGTGACCTTTCTGACTTGTTTGTAAATAAAGTTGACCAGGTTGGTGGATTTGTCCGTGTGGGAAATATAATCTTCAGATTTATAATAATTCCCTATGTGTTCCTGATCGGGCCTAGGGTTGGTAAATAAAAAATGGCAATTGCTGCATTTGCAAATGGTAAAGTATTCTTGCGAAACACTGTGATCTTTTACGATCAGATGATTAAGAAAAAGTCCACTCTGGCAAAGTGGACATTTGGTTAATCTTTCGTACATGTTATCTTCCTAGGTAAACGGTGAGTATGGATAAATCCGCAGGTGATACCCCGCTGATTCTTGAAGCTTGGCCCAATGTCTCTGGCCTGATTTTATTTAACTTTTGTTTTCCTTCTGCTGAAAGTGCTGGAATGGATAGATAATCGAAACTATCGGGAATCCTGAAATTTTCCATATTGTTCAGCTTTTCTACCATCTGCTGTTCCTTTTCTATATAGCTGTTGTATTTCACCTGGATTTCTGCCTGTTCCAACACCTCTTTTGGATATTTTGACAGATAAGATGAAATATCCTCGTCCAAATCTTTGATGGTTTGTAAGCCTAACTGAGGTCTTTTAAGAAGTTTTTCGACCGTTATTTTTTCTTTGATACTGGCCGTTTCCAGTTCTTCAAGGCCTGTATTTATGGAATCAGGACTTAATTTTTTCTGCTTGAGATCATTGATCAACTTAGCCGTATCATTTTTCTTGTCCAGCATTTTTTCCAGACGTGTGTCTGAGGCCAAGCCAATGGAATGCCCAAGCTGTGTTAATCTAAGATCAGCATTGTCCTGTCTCAAGAGCAGCCTGAACTCTGCACGAGAAGTAAACATTCTATACGGTTCTTCAGTACCTTTATTGATAAGATCATCTATCAGCACGCCTATATAGGCATCTGACCGCTTCAGTAAGAAAGGTGATTCTTCCTGTACTTTTCTGGATGCATTGATACCTGCTATCAAGCCTTGGCAAGCAGCCTCTTCATAACCGGTGGTCCCGTTAATCTGTCCGGCAAAGAAAAGATTATCGACCAGTTGGGTTTCTAGTGTCAGTTTTAGCTGTGTAGGTGGAAAGAAATCATATTCTATGGCATAGCCGGGACGGAACATTTTGCAGTTTTCAAATCCAGGGATTTTTCTAATCGCTTTGTACTGCACATCTTCTGGTAAGGAGGTGGAAAAACCATTGACATAGATTTCTACGGTATCCCATCCTTCCGGTTCCACAAAGATTTGATGCCTGTCCCTTTCTGCAAATCGGTTGATTTTGTCTTCTATGGATGGACAGTAGCGAGGACCTAAGCCCTGAATCCTACCGTTGAACATGGGAGATCGGTCGAATCCAGTCTCCAAGGTTTCATGTACCTCTTTGTTGGTGTAGGTAATCCAACAGGTTCTTTGTTCTTTTAATGGTTGCGTTTCATCCGAAAAGGAGAATTTTTCCGGTTGTTCATCCCCATGCTGCACCTCCATTTTGGAATAATCAAGGGATCTTCCATCCACCCTGGGAGGGGTACCTGTTTTCATCCTTCCGGCTTCAAAGCCCAGCTCTACCAATTGTTCGGTGATTCCTTTGGCTGCAGCTTCACCGGTACGGCCGCCACCAAACTGTTTTTCTCCGATGTGGATGATACCGTTCAGAAAGGTTCCATTGGTAAGAACAACTGATTTGGCTTTTATTTCCAGACCGATACTTGTCTTAACTCCTACTACTCTTTTATCTTTGACAACCAGACCTGTGATCATTTCCTGCCAAAAATCAACTCCGGGAGTCCCTTCTAGGGCAAGTCTCCATTCTTCTGCAAAGCGCATTCGGTCATTTTGGGATCTTGGCGACCACATGGCAGGACCTTTGGAGCGGTTGAGCATCCGGAATTGGATCATGGATTTGTCTGAAATGATCCCTGTCATCCCGCCCAAAGCGTCGATTTCCCTCACAATCTGCCCTTTTGCTACCCCTCCTATTGCCGGATTGCAAGACATTTGTGCAATAGTGTTCATGTTCATGGTACAGAGCAATACTGAACTCCCCATCTTTGCTGCAGCATGAGCAGCTTCACATCCTGCGTGACCAGCCCCTACTACTATTACATCGTATTCTGGAAACATAACTTTTCTGTTTACGGTGTTCCACGTGGAACACTAAATCCTGTTGATTACTAAGTGTTTCACGTGGAACGTTCCTGTTATTATATTGCTACTTACCGGGTGTTCCACGTGGAACGTTAGGTAAGTTGTCAGTGCTTGTTTAACTGTTCCACGTGGAACAGTACTTGGTTAATTGGTTTCTTGTAAATGGAAGAAGCTGTCAATGGCTTCGTTTTCTTTTTGTCGCATTAGTTTGGCTTCTTCCTCGGTTTTGTCTTTGTAGCCGCATAAATGGAGTAATCCATGGCTGATTACACGGATTGCTTCTTTGTGCTTGTCCTGGTTTTCCGTTCTGGCATTCTCATTCACTCTTTCTATGCTTATAAAGATGTCGCCTTCTATAATGTCTGCATCTTCCGAATTGTCGAACGTTATGATGTCGGTGTAAGTGTCGTGCTCAAGATATTCTACATTGATGTTGTACAGGTATTCGTCTGTGCAAAAGATGTAGTTGAGATCGGATATTTTAAAGCCTTCTTTTTCTGCAAGCTGCCTCAACCATTTCTTGGTGAGGTTCTTTTTAGGTAAAGCGTACTGAATGTCTTCTTGAAAGAAATTGATGGCCATATCAGTTCATGTAGAAGGTGAGTACGGCCTTTTTGCCGTCGTTTTCGAAATCAACTTCATCGCTCAGGTGCTTCATGATGAATACCCCCCTGCCTCCTGATTTTTCTATGTTCTCCGGAGCTGTGGGGTCCTGAAGGTTTTCATAATCAAAACCTTCTCCCTCGTCTTCTATAATGAACTTTAACTGGTCGTCCAAGAAGTTGAGTTCCAGCTTGACCGATTTATTGGCGTCACCACCATTGCCGTGTATGATGGCATTGCTGACACACTCTGTTACCGAAATCATGATGTTTCCATAGATATCATCATTGATTTTGAACTTTTCCTTGGCGTTATCAATGAAACTTTCTATGATCTTTATATTCTCAATTAGAGATGGAATAGAAATTTTGATAGATTTCATTAAGTTTTTATGGTTATTTATCTTTTTACTTAAATATTTCTATCTAATCAATTTCCAATAGAATCGGACAATGATCAGAGTGCTTTACATCAGCTAATATACCGGCTCCTTTGACTTTATCTTTCATAGAGGCACTGGTCATGTGATAATCAATACGCCAGCCCTTGTTATTGGCCCGGGAATTGGCGCGGTAACTCCACCAGGTGTACTGATGGGGATCGGTATTGACCAGTCTAAAGCTGTCGTCAAAACCGGATCCGGTGAATTTATCCATCCAAGCCCTTTCTTCCGGTAAAAATCCGGAGGTGTTCTTATTGGCTACTGGATTATGAATATCGATGGCCCTGTGACATATATTGTAGTCTCCACTTAAAATAAGGTTGGGGATGGACTGTGTCAAGTCTTGGGAATACCCAAAAACATCGTCCAAAAACGAATATTTGAAGTCTTGACGGATGTCACCGGTGGTTCCAGATGGGAAATAGGCACTGATAAAGGAAAAATCTTCATAATCTGCCCTGATCATCCTGCCTTCATCGTCATAGGAGTTTAGTCCCATGCCATATTCCACATGCTTGGGTTTTTCCTTGCTTAAAATAGCCACTCCACTGTAGCCCTTTTTTACTGCGGAATACCAATAACAGTGATAGCCCAAATCTTCAAAGACACTTACTTCTATCTGGTCCCTGTTTGCCTTGATTTCCTGTAAGCCTATGATATCTGGCGAGCAAGTTTCCAGCCATTCAGCAAAACCTTTCTTCATGGCCGCCCGGATACCGTTGACATTATAGGATACGATATTCATATAGTATGGATTTACTTTCTTGTTGCAAAGGATTTTTGTTGTCCTTTCTGATTAATTAATGTTCCTATTTTATGAGAAATAACTATTTAATGTCTATTTCAAATTCTTTTTCGAAGTATTCCAATACCTGGATCTTCAGAAGCTTCTCCTGCTCCAATAGATCAAAGTGCGGAAGTTCCTTGACCATTTTCCAATGGGGCCAGCCATCCTGATCAATGAAATCCAATTCATAGAATCCCGCCAAACTCAGTACTTTGCACACGGCAATGTGCATCAAATCCTGCTTTTGTTCCTTGCTGAAGTTTTTCATTCCCTGCCCTAACTCCTGTACACCAATGATGAATAGGACTCCGTTAAGGTCTGCAGGTTTCTTGCCGATCAGCTCATGAATTCCCAACAACAGCTTCCCCCAGCGTTTTTCGAGGTCCAGATCTTTCTTAAACATCTTGTTTCGCTTGATTTTCCAGTTCTTCCCAATATTCTACAGCCCTGCGCAAGTGTGGAATGACGATCGTGCCTCCAATAAGATTGGCAATGGAAAACACCTCAAATACCTGTGCTTTGCTCAGTCCCAACTCATGGCATTTTCCCAGATGATAGCGTACACAGTCATCGCAACGCAAAACCATGGAACAGGCCAAGCCAATCATTTCTTTGGATTGTACATCTACTGTCCCTTCTTTGAATGCATTGGTGTCCAGGTTGAAGATGCGCTTGAGTACTTTGTTGTCCTCCCCGAGAATCTTCTCGTTCATCTGTGCCCTGTACTCATTGAATTCGTTGACTAAATTCATTATCTTATAGGATAGTTTTTATCTAAATAGCAAATATAACAGGTATTTTCCTGTCAATTAGAACTAACAAGCCTTTTTCCTAATGCGTTTCACTTTTTTGAATGATTTTTTGGCATTGGTGTTTCCAGAGACCTGCTGTGTCTGTAGAAGCAGTTTGTTTGATTTCGAAAATCAGCTTTGCAGGAGCTGTCAGGCCAAACTTCCCGTAACCAGCTATCATCTTAGGCCCCAAAACAATGATCTTGCCGTGAAGATTACAGGCCTGACACGGGCGACCAACGTGATGGCTTTCCTGCGTTTTTCGAAAAAAGGGATGAGTCAGCGGCTTTTACATCAGTTGAAATACAGAAACAAGCCCGAATTGGGAAAGCTGTTGGGCAAATTGTACGGACAGCAGCTTTTGGACAGTGGTTTTGAGATGGCCTGGGAAGGAGTGCTGGCGGTTCCCCTTCATCCGCTGAAGGAAAAAAGCAGGGGCTATAACCAAAGTCTGATGTTTGCCGAGGGCTTGGCCAAGGTGCTCCAAGTACCCGTAATCAAAGCGCTTAAAAGGCGGAAATTCACCAGTACCCAAACCAAAAAGTCCCGAATGCAACGGATAGAAAATGTGGAAGGGGTGTTTGAGCTATGTATGGGAGCCGCTCTTAAGGGAAAAAACTTGCTTTTAGTGGATGATGTGATGACCACAGGAGCCACTCTGGCTTCTTGCGCCAATGTGCTGCTTGAGGCTGGTGCAAGGCAAGTGGACTTGGCAGTGATTGCTGCAGGGAAATGATTTCGGCTGAATACACATAAAAGTTAACTTCGTTTATCAATAGTTGCAGTTTTTATACATAATGGTAACTGATTGATTTTCACACTATAATATTTTTTAAATTTAACGTAATGAAAATC
Organism: Echinicola sediminis; assembly: GCF_054777495.1. NCBI lineage: Bacteria > Pseudomonadati > Bacteroidota > Cytophagia > Cytophagales > Cyclobacteriaceae > Echinicola > Echinicola sediminis. The sequence goes on from NZ_BAAHAP010000038.1 coordinate 50,228, forward strand.
GTTTAATATAATTTGAAATGCATAAAATATAATTTTTTATGCATGATGGTACCTGTGTTATTTCTCCAGGTAAGGTGTTTCCTACTACTTTTGTCCACTCTTTTTCTGAAATCCATTGCCACATGAAAGCATTAATAGTTGCTTTTTTATTGATCGTGTCCCTTGTGCAGTTGTCGTTTGCCCAAATAAGCCCAAAGATAAGGGAGTTTGACATGTGGTTGTCCCGAACAAATTCCGCTCCAGTGATAAAAGGCTACCTTTATGAGCTCAAGTCTACTTCAATTTTAACGGCGGAACCTTTTCCACAGGAAGTTGCTCCCCACTATAGAATTGATGAATTTTCGATAGAACAGATTGAAAAAATTCAATTCAGAAAACAAGGTAAACTGGGAAAATACATCATATTGGGTACAGTGATAGGAACAGCTTTGGGTGTTAAGATTGGGAAGATGGACAGACCAGACTGTGATGCTGCCAACAGCATGTGTACCAGCACCAATACAAAAGCAATTTTGGGAGGAATGCTCCTTGGAGCGGGCGTAGGCACTTTTATAGGCATCCAAAAGATCACCATTCCGCTAAACGGTAAAGGAGATAATTATAATGTCCAAAGACTGCTCAAATACCAGCTGTCCGAAAGGTAGCATCGTAAAATCCTCTTGACCTGGCCAATGTTTTTTTTACCTCAACCATATTCCTTTCTTCTCTTTTAAAGATGATCCATCACCGCTGACTGCTGGGCTTTTTAGGGATAAATGCTAATTTAAGGTCATGAATCCGAATCAAATAATAGAGAAACTAGGTTTGCAGGCCCATCCAGAAGGGGGCCATTACAGGGAGGTTTACAGAAGTGAGGGAAAGATCAGCCAGGAATCTTTGCCGCAACAAATTGAAGGTGAGCGGAATTATGTCACCAGCATTTATTTTATGCTGACCTCAGATACTTTTTCGGCCTTTCATCGGATCAAACAGGATGAAATATGGCATTTTTATCAAGGGGCATCGATTAAACTACATACTTTATCCCCTACTGGCATTCACAAGGAATACCTCATTGGCCATGATATTCTCAACGGGCAAAAGCCACAATTGGTCGTTCCTGCAGGCCATTGGTTTGCAGCTGAGGTGATGGGAAAAGACAGCTTTGCCTTGGTGGGCTGCACTGTGGCGCCGGGGTTTGATTTTAGCGATTTTGAATTGGCGGAACGGGAGCAACTAATCCAACAGTTTCCTGCACACGATCAGCTGATAAGTGCGTTTACTCGAAAATAATTACTTAACTTGAAAACAACCAAACGAATAAAACCATGAAATTAGGCGCTTTTTCCGTCAGCCTCAATGTCAAAGACCTGCAGGCTTCCAAAGACTTTTATGAAAAACTGGGCTTTACCGTATTTGCAGGAAAGCTGGAACGCAATTACCTGATCATGAAAAACGGCAATGCGCTGATTGGCCTATTTCAGGGCATGTTTGAGCAGAATATCCTGACCTTCAATCCAGGTTGGAATGAAAATGCGGAAATATTGCAGGATTTTGATGATGTAAGGGAAATCCAAAAAGCCGTCAAAGCTGCAGGGATCAAACCAGCACAAGAAGCCGATGAGTCCAGCTCTGGTCCTGCGAGTATGTTCCTGATTGATCCGGACGGCAACCCGGTAC
>NZ_BAAHAP010000039.1:0-50849 GCF_054777495.1 Echinicola sediminis
GGAATGATCAATGGCCAAAAAGCCCCGATAATCGGAAACATCTGTATGGACATGACCATGGTCGATGTCACCGGCATGGAAGTGGAAGAAGGCGACGAAGTCATCATTTACGGACCTGGGCTTTCTCTTAAAGAACAGGCAGAGACAATAGGAACCATCCCCTACGAGCTGCTCACCAATATCAGCAGCAGGGTAAAGAGGGTGTATTACCTTGATTAAATTTCACACTTTATTAATTCAGGTAATCCATGCAAGGCCCCTGCTATTATAGCCTATAGCCCGCAATAGCTCCAACCATTATTTTTAAGTGATCAATCAATCTAAACTGCTTAGATTACTTCATTTAGACCAAAGTAAAATGCCTTCTGGTCACCAAAACCAAAGTCAATGCGGATATTAATTCCCTCGTCCATCAATTTGTATCGAAAACCGAAACCCGCTCCATAATGAAACCTTTCTAAGGCATATTGGGAAAACCTATTGGCCACCTGTCCTGTGCTTCCAAAAAGTACCATTCCTAAGTTGCCATAAACAGGAAACCTCCATTCAGCCTGATGGACCATGGCCAGCTTATCACGATACCTTCCTTCGAAATAGCCCCTCATACGTTTACTCCCTCCCAATAAAGACAGCTGTTGAAAAGGAGCCTCACCATCTATAAAACTCCACCAGGAATGTACTGCTATGACATTGTCCTTCCCAACTGGGAAATACTTCCTGATATCCAGTTCATACCGATTATAGGAGTAGGCATTGCCAAAAAGCCCCTTAAAAGTCATCCAACTAAGTTGATTGTAAAACCCTCTCCTAGGCTGGAAAATATCGTCCCTGGAATCATAATTGAGCTGTAGCCCTGTCCCCAAAACCACAGGCGTATCACTTCCCGGAATATCACCACTGGAAAGCTGTCCATCTCCTTCCTTTTCATAAACCTTGTCAGCCCTAAACATCACCCTCGGTCCCAAGTACACATGGGGCAAAACCTTACGCATATAATTCAGATGAAAATATACATACCTACTCGCATAGTCTTCCTGGTTTGCTGCTGGTAAATCATTTCCAATCCCATAAAATTGAAATGGATACTTGGTAAGTTCTAACCTGGCATTAACATAATCCTTGTTATAATTTTTCCATAAATCCAGGTCTATTTCGAGGATTGCCTGCTTTTTCAAAGTATAAACAAACGTGATGGGCATTGATGATGGGCGCAAATGCTGTTCCTCTGCATTTTCCATTTTAAAAACCTTAATAGCCCCTGCCCCAATCCCCAAACTGGTCTCCGGAGAATAGGTCACTGCCGGAATGAAAGACCAAGTTTCTGTACTGAGTAGCCCCAACGCTTTATCGACGGTATTGAAAAAACGATAGTGCAATCCTGTAGTATCACTTTGCCCATGGACATCAGGCCCTTTCAATAAAAAAATAGCTGCTAGGAGCAACAGCCTTAGGGATAATCTGTTCTTGGGCATTATTTTTCCTGACATACAAAAACAAAGTTACCCTAATTACGCTTTACCCCATAATTTGGCCCAAACAAATACGTTCTAAGCTATTTAAGTCTCCATAGTCTCCACCAGGGCGTGCCAGGTGAATCATGGTGCTCGTAGTGATAGCCAAAAAAATAGCAGCTTAAAAACGCCAAAAAGTGATTTTTGGAAAGTGTTCCGGATTTATGCTGGTTTTTATGTTCGCCTTTATGAGGAAGAAAAGTACCAAAATAAAATAGCTGAAATGTAGACAACAGTGCTGGAAGGATCCAGAATAACAGAAGGTTCTCTATAGAAAAAAACAGCTGCAAGCTCCAAAAAGCCACCCCCATCAATAACAACTGCTTCACAGAAACATATGTGCTGATAAAACTCCAATACCAGGGGAAAAAGCTATCTGAACGATGATAGTCTGGATCCTTGCCCGTGGCTACAAATCGGTGATGCTGATGATGTTGAGGATACAATCTATCATAAAAATTAAATGAGAAGAGTATCGCAGCAAGCCAACCTATGGCATGGTTTATAGTGTTGTTTTTAGAAATATTCCCATGCATGGCATCATGAGCGGTTATAAAAAGCCCTGTGTAAAGATGGGTTTGGACCAATATGGCAATAAGAATAAGAGGGGAGGCCGAAACCAGTTCCCAACTTAGTAAAAACCATAGAGAAGTAAACCAGGCCAAAATAAGGGCCATGGCCACCAAAATTCCGATTGGGTCGATATGACTATGTGACGAATTCTTAACTGACACAGTTTTATTTACTAACAAGAAAAATTAACACTTAAAACGCTATAAGCCTAGCTTTGACAGCTTCCATAAGCCACATTGGGGTGGATGTAGCGCCACAGACCCCCACTTTATCAAGTGGATCAAACCACTTTTTGATTACTTCATCGGGACGGGACACAAAGTAAGTTTGGGGATTTTGCTCTTTGCAGGCCTCATAAAGTGCCTTACCATTGCTGGACTTACTTCCGCTTACAAAGACAATTTTATCAAAATTCCGCACAAAAGACCTCAATTCTTTATCCCTGTTCGAAACTTGCCTGCAAATGGTATCATTTGTCTGCACTTCAATTCCCTTCTCCTTAAGAACACGGGTTACCTCATAAAACCTATCAGTACTTTTGGTTGTCTGGCTATAAAGCGTAATTCTTTTCGGTATTTCATCGAAGTCAAGTTCTGCTATGTCCTGAAACACCACCGCTTCATTACCAGTTTGCCCCATCAATCCCTTCACCTCTGCATGCCCAGGTTTGCCAAAAATATAAACCTTTTCATTCCTATCATATGAATTCTTGATCCGGTTTTGAAGCTTCAAAACTACAGGGCAGCTGGCATCGATCAGAGTAAGATCATTTTGTATGGCCAGCTTATACGTTTCCGGAGGCTCTCCATGCGCTCTGATAAGGACTTTTTCTCCTTTAATATGCTCAAGATCTTCGTGGCCTATAATTTGAAGTCCTTTTTTCACCAACCGGTTTACCTCCTCGTCATTATGCACAATATCTCCCAGACAATAAAGACGCCCTTCCTTCTCTAGGATTTCTTCTGCCATCTCAATGGCATACACCACTCCAAAGCAAAATCCGGAATTACTATCGATATGTACGGTCAAACCTAACATAAATTAATAACTTACAGCTCTTGACATTGTTTTACGCTGTTTGATTTTTTCATAAATGGAAACATTCATAAGCATTAAGCCCATAGAATAAACGAAATCCTCTATAGGAATGGTTATGATCCTGATTCCTAAATTTTCCATATCATCATAATACACTACAGGATCAGAGGTAAAAGCCCCTGTCAATGCCCCGTTGAACAACAGAAATGGAATAAGGTGCACCAAATAGAAGAAATAAAACCTTCCGATAAGTTTGTCAGAAAAAAAATAGTAATGGACACATAACAAGATCGCTACTATGAAAAAATTCACCCCAGTATACCATTTATCCAGATTCATCAAGGCCACCACCACAAATAATCCAATCAGAAAATAAGTAATCATCTTTGCGTAGCGCTTCAAGTGATCACCGGGAAAATAATAATTCAGCACCTCGTAAATAAAAATTGTCGAAAAAGGAACGATAAAGAAAAACAAACACTCTTCCAACGGCAGATTCATCAGGTAAAGCCCGGTCAGGTACTTTTCATTAAAGCCCCAAACGCCCATTTCTGTAAACCATTCATCCCAAGCTATATAAACCAGTGCAGTAATGACAATAGCAGGGAAAAGGGCATACCATTTTCGGGCATACCCCACTTTTGATTCAAATGACCAAAGAAGTGGCAAAATCAAGGTCCCAAGATTCAGTATTAAATACAGATAACTCTCCATTCCCACTATTATTCAAAGCCTAACTTGGAGCCGAAATAAATCCCCATGAGTAAAGACAGTTTTTTAATATTGGGAATCCTCACCCGCTTCAGGGTAATCGTTTCAGGATTGAGGCGTTTTATTTTTCTAAAAAGATTTTGGTAATACAAATAGGCAATCTTCACCCCCATTTTTGCTCCCACTGGCAACTCCTTTATCCCCTTAAATGCCTCCTCAAAATCTTTTTCAATATCTTCTTCGATCTCTCTTTTGGTGACTTGGTTGAAATTAGCATAATCCACACCAGGGAAATATACCCTACCCCGCTCCTCAAAATCACTTTTCATATCTCTCAGGAAATTCACCTTTTGAAAAGCTGAGCCAAGTTTACACGCCGGCTCCTTTAATCGTTCATATTCCTGATCGTCACCATCACAAAACACCCTCAAACACATCAAGCCCACTACCTCCGCTGAGCCGTAAATATATTCCTTGTACTTATCATCATTATAGGTGCTAAAATCCAAATCCATGGCCATGCTGTCCAAAAAGGCATCGATCAGGTCATAGGTTATACCATATCGATGCACCACAAGCTGAAAGGCATTCAAAATAGGATTAAGGCTAATCTTTCGCTCAATGGACTCATAAGTATCCTTCCTGAACTTTTCCAACAAGTAGTTTTTGTCGTGGTCGTGAAAAGTATCCACTATTTCATCAGCAAACCGTACAAAACCATAAATACCATAAATAGGCATGTGTAGTTTTTCGTCCATCACTCTGATCCCAAGACTAAAAGAAGTACTGTACCGCCTAGTAACAAGTCTGCTACATTCTTGGGCAGTAAGGTGATATAGTTTCATTGCGTCCATATGCATTAATTTTTTGAGGATTTTGAGAAATGGCTGTTAAGTATTTCATGGGCCACAACTTGGCCCGAAATGAGAGATGGAGGCACCCCGGGACCGGGAACCGTCAACTGCCCCGTATAATAAAGATTACTGAGTTTCTTATTTTTCAGCTTTGGTTTCAGAAGAGCCGTTTGCCCCAAAGTATTGGCAAGACCATAGGCATTTCCTTTAAATGCATTATAATCATTGATAAAATCCCGGTGGGCATAGGCTCGTTTGTAAATCACCTTATCCCTAATGGATTGCCTTGTCAACTTTTCCAGACGGCCCATTACCAAATCATAGTATTCCTCCCTCTTTTCATCAGAATCCTCCAAGTCTGGCGCCAGAGGAATTAAGATAAATAGATTTTCTTTGCCTTCAGGTGATACGGAGGGATCCGTTTTGGACGGACAACAAACATAAAACAAGGGCTTTTCAGGCCAGTCCGGATGATCATAGATGGCCTTTGCATGCGGCTCCAGAGGCTCATCAAAAAACAGGTTATGATGCTGCAAGCCTTCCAACTTAGCATCTATCCCCAGATAAAAAATTAAACTGGAAGGAGCCAGAGTTCTTTTGTCCCAATAATTTGATGAATAGTTGCTGTAGGCAGGCGGCAAGAGCTTGGAGTCAACATGATGATAATCAGCTCCAGCAATGACGATATCGGCAGAATATTTCCTTCCATCCTTCAAAAAGACCGATTCTGCTTTTCCATCTTCTACCTTGATTTGAGAAACATCGGCATTGTATTCGATTCTCACGCCTCTTTCCTCCGCTAAATTCACCATGGCTTTAATAATCTCGTGCATTCCACCCCTGGGGTACCAAGTCCCTAGGACCATATCAGCATAATTCATCAAACTGTATAATGCAGGGATTTTTTCGGCTGTTTGACCAAGAAACAATACCGGAAATTCCATTATTCTGATCAATTTTTCATGCTTGAAAAAACGGCGCACATGTTTTTTCATCGAATGGAAAATATCCAGCTTAATCAAATCATTGATGATACCCGGCTGAGCGAATTCCCAAATGGATTGGCCGGGTTTATACACCCATTCCTTAATTCCAACAGAATACTTTTTCTCCGCCTGTTGCAGAAAAGCCTTCAGCTGCTCCCCACTTCCAGGATCCACTGATTCAAAAAGAGCTACCAATTCCTCAAAATTAGCAGGCATGTCCATGATATCATCTCCGCCAAAAAACACCCTATAGGAGGGATCCAAACGGTACAGGTCATAATAGTCACTGGGCCGCTTTCCAAACTGGGAAAAATAATGCTCAAAAACATCTGGCATCCAATACCAACTCGGCCCCATATCAAAGGTAAAGCCATCTACAGAAAAACTTCTTGCACGCCCTCCTGGGCTATCATTTTTTTCCAACAACAGGACATCCAATCCCTGATCGGCCAAACGGGTGGCAGCAGCTAATCCGGCAAAACCTGCACCTATCACAACTACCTTTTCCTGGCTCATCCTAATCAAATTTATAGACCTTTAAATCCGACTTAAGCATTTTTCTGGCTATGTGTATCCTGTTTTTGACCGTTCCAATCGGCAAATCGAGCTTGTCTGCGATCTCTTTGTATTTAAATCCATTGAAGTACATGTAGAAAGGCACTTTGTAGGCATCGTCCAATCGCTCAATGCTTTTGTGAATGTCCTTTAAAGCAAACTCACCATGAACACGGTTCTCAATAGTCGTACTTCCTGAATTAATATAATGCAAATTATCCGTGGAATCAACAAAAGTGGCCCTTCTCACCATCCTTTGATAATTGGTGATAAAAGTATTTTTCATGATGGTGTAAAGCCAGGCACGGAGGTTTGTCCCATCCGAAAACTTGTCTCTGTTCGTAAATGCTTTCAATACGGTATCCTGCAAGAGGTCATTGGCATCGTCTGAATCCTTGGTAAGCCTCAAGGCAAATGGTTTCAGGGATTTACTGTGCTCGTTTAAGGAATAACTGAATTCGGTAGTTGTCATGACTTAATTATTTTGTTTAATTAAATTTAGTAATCATTAAACAAAAAACCAATTAATGTTTAACTTTTGTTCAACATTTGTTCAACAAAAAATATTTGAGCACAAAAAAAACGGGCCATAGCCCGCTTCCATTCATCTTTTATCTCTACTTAGCCCAGGTCAGGATCCTTAGCTACTTCTTCCAAAAACCCTTTGAAATCCTCCACCTTATCCATGACCTTTACATTTTTTGGAATATCAAGGTCGTCTTTGAGGACTTGATAACCTGAAACGATAAGCTGACTTGAAGTAAAGGTATCGGCCAATTTTTTCAAATAGCCCTCCAAAGAATCGAAACCCGATGAATTGGTCATGACAGTAATCAGGTACTCAGGCTTATGATATTTATAAACCTCTTTCAAATCCCTCCATGGGGTACTCTGCCCCAAATAAATCACCTTATGCCCTTCCTTTTTGATAATATAAGCCGCAAACAAAAGCGATATTTCGTGAAGCTCTCCTTCCGGAAGAAAAAGAAGAAATTTCTTCCCTCCCCCTTTATAAACAAATTGATCGATAGCCACGATCAATTTTTGGCGAATTAAATTACTCATAAAGTGCTCCTGTGCAGGGGTAATGCTCCCAATCTGCCACAGTAAACCTATCTTGTTTAAAAAAGGATAGATTACTTTTACCATCGTTTCATCGAAACCGATGTTACGCTTATTGATGTTCAAAATCCTATTGAAGCTTTCCTCATCAATTTCTATCATCGCCACGGTCAAAGCATAAATCTGCTCCTCAAATGCCAAGTCCCCTTCCGTCAACGTTATTACCTTTTCTCGGATTTCTTCTTGGCTCAACTTGGCAATCTTGGAAATTTTAACGCCGCTGTTGTTTAAAAGAGCCACATTCAAGATCAACTTGAGCTCCTCATCCCCATAATAACGAATATTGGTATCCGTCCTTTTAGGCTTGACCAAGTCATAACGCTGTTCCCAGATCCTTAAAGTGTGAGCTTTTATTCCTGAGAGATGCTCTAAATCTTTAATAGAATAATTACTCATATCTCTCCTTTTTAAAATACTTAAGTGGAACGATCAACAATCCAAAAGCCTCACTTCCTTTTTTCTTATTACAGGCATGATGAGCTTGGTGTGCTTTCATTATTCCGGTAAATAAGTTTTGCTTGGGTCTACTCCACCATTTTCTCCGACGATGGATCAAAATATCGTGCAGAAAAAAATAAGCTACGCCATAGGTACTGATCCCAACACCTATCCAAAACCTGTAATCCAGTGATTCATAGCCCAAGAACATAAGTAGAATAGCTATTCCTCCGAACAGTAATGAAAAAAGATCATTAAGTTCAAAAGGCCCCTTTGACGGCTGATGGTGGGTTTTGTGAATTCCCCAAAGTACTCCATGCATGATGTATTTATGGATAAACCACCCAGCTACCTCCATTAGCAAAATGCCTAACACCACAAATAATATTCCGTGTATCATAATGAAATAACTTCTCTTTAACCCAAATGTTTATTCTCAAAGCCTTAATACCCTACTTTTTTAGAATAATGCCACTTTTGACAAAGTAAACAGGATGAAATAGCTAACTTTGCTGTCCAAAGTTTTGAAGTAAGGACATTAATTTTGTTTAACTTCAAATATAATAATAATAAACAAAATAATGTATTAATGATCTTATACAACATTACCGTAAATATCGATCAAGGAATAGAAAAAGAATGGCTAAAGTGGATGAAAGAGGTCCATATCCCTGAAGTGATGGAGACAGGTTTTTTTACCGAAAACAAATTTTACAAATTGTTACATGTCACCGAAGATGGCGGGGTCAATTATTCGGTTCAGTATTTCACAGACAGCATAGAAAAGGTAATGGAATATCAAGAAAAGCACTCTAAAAGCCTTCAGGAAGATTTCCAGAAAAAATTCAAGGACAAATATGTCATTTTCAGGTCTTTGCTTGAACAAGTTTAAAAGAAAATACGATCTAATTTCAGCTCCCTATAAAATTATAGGGAGCTTCACAAATTTTGAAAAACCGGTTACCTGTAATAGGATTGCCAGGCAATTTGTTAACCGAGCATTTCAATAATCTCATCCGACTGAAGGTGACAGTTGTACCAGCCACCCTCAATATCTGCTTGATATTTATTATAAAAGTTGATAGCTGGCTCATTCCAATCCATCACCTGCCACATCATACCCGTGCAGTTCTCTTCCAAGGATTTTTTCATCACTCTTTCGAAAAGTAACTTGCCGGCGCCTTTACCCCTTTCTTTTTCTGTGATGATATAATCTTCCAAATACAACCGCTTTCCTTTCCAGGTACTGTAGCGGTAATAATAAATGGCCGTGCCAATGATCTCCTCCGTTTCATTCTTGATCAACACAAAGAAACCGTAGACAGGATGATCCCCAAAACCATCCTCTTCCATCATTTCTAGCGTGTTGGTAACCTGCTCCGGAGCCTTTTCATAAAGTGCCAGTTCCTGAATCAGTCGATACACCTGAGGCAGATCCTCTTTTTTTCCTTCTCTTATCGTATACATGTCTCGAAATTAGAAAAAATTCAAAAAAGAACTAATCCCAGATTTTATTTTGGCATCCATACCCATTAGATTTAGGTATAGGGAGCCTTTGCCCCGCCTAATTGTACCATAAAAATTCTCAGTATGTTTTTATCCATTGATGCAGGCAACTCCAATATTGTTTTCGGTTTTTATGACACTTCCACAGAAACCTGGGCGTATGAACACCGCGAAGAAACCAAAAAAGATATTTCCGTGAATCTCTTGGAAAAAAACCTTCGGCTATTTTTCCTGGAAAACGGGCTTAAAGCATCCATGGTTACCTCTATAGGCATTAGCTCTGTGGTACCGGAAATCAATGAAGCGCTCAAAACCTTTTCACAAACCTTCTTTAACCTACAGCCGCTCATGATCAGCGAAAGGGCCTATGCTAACCTGGAAGTAAAGACCTCCAGGCCTGCGGAAATGGGTACTGACCTGATGGCCAATGCCGTTGCGGCATACGACCGCTATCGCTCTGCCTGTATCATTGTAGATTTCGGTACCGCCCTGACCTTTACTGTTTTGGACGATAACGGAGAGATTATAGGTGTAAATATTGTACCAGGCCTGACTACAGCCATAAAATCGCTCTTCTGGAATACAGCCAAACTTCCAGAAGTGAAGCTGGAGCTCCCCCGCTCAGCCATAGGTAAGGACACCATCCATTCTATTCAGGCAGGAGTGCTCTATGGGTACACAGGACTGGTAAAAGGCATGCTGCAATCCATAAAAGAAGAAATAAACAGTAATTTTAAAATTATCGCCACCGGAGGGCTTTCAGAAATCTTAACCACTTTGGAAAGCACCTTTACCGACATTGATAGAGAACTTACGCTAAAAGGGATAAAGTTGATCACGGAAAAAAACACATAAAAAAAACGGAGCTTATTCAGCTCCGCTTTTCACATCGAGTTCTATTTCTTCTCCTGTTTCATCCAGGAATTTATACTCCGTCACTGGTAATGAAGAATCTTTGATCAGCTTCACCCATTTGAAATACTTAAAAAACCATTTGACCCTTTTAGATATCAAACCATGGGTAAAATATGCATGAAGATAAGGGTGTAAACCTATTTTTATATTGGGTAGGTTTTGGTGTACAGCAGTATGTTCAAGGTCTCTTTCCAGCTTATCGGCCACTAGGATCGAAGCTTGTATTTTTCCCGTCCCATTACAGGCCGGACAGGTTTCCTTGGTGACAATATTTACCTCAGGTCTTACCCTTTGTCTGGTAATTTGCATCAACCCAAACTTGGTCAATGGCAGCACCGTATTTTTGGACCTGTCGTCTTTCATCTCATTTTTCACCGCATCGTATACAGCCCGTTTATTTTCGGCTTTTTTCATGTCGATGAAGTCGATGACAATGATCCCTCCCATATCCCGGAGGCGCAGCTGTCTGGCAATTTCTTTGGCAGCTACCAGGTTCGTCTTTAATGCTGTCGTTTCCTGGTCGCTTTCTTGATTGGACTTATTACCACTGTTTACGTCAATGACGTGCAGGGCTTCGGTATGTTCGATAATCAAATAACCGCCGTGGGGCAGGCTTACCGATTGTCCAAAAAGACTCTTGATCTGCTTTTCAATCCCAAAACTTTCAAAGAGCTTAGCTTTGCCGTTGTAAAGCTTAACAATTTTTTCCTTTTCAGGGGCGATCGATCTGATATAAGACCGAATCTGATCATAGATTAATTCATCCTCTACCGTGATTGCATCGAATGATTCGTTGAGCAGGTCTCTAATAATAGAGCTCGCCATGCTCATTTCTCCTATCACCTTGTCCTTGCTTTTGGCTTTCATCAGCTTCTTCATCCCTTCCTCCCAGGTGGTCACCAAGTTCCGTAGATCCTTATCCAGCTCTGTTACAGACTGGCCTTCTGCTACGGTTCTGATGATCACACCAAAGTTGGCGGGCTTGATCGAAGTGATGAGCCTGGCCAATCTCCTTCTTTCTTCAGCCTTCCTTATCTTTTTGGATACATTGACTGAATTGGAGAATGGCACCAGCACCAAATACCGACCGGCTAGGGAGAGCTCACAGGATAGTCGCGGGCCTTTCGTAGAGATCGGCTCCTTTACAACCTGAACTAAAATTTGATTGTTTTTAGAAAGGACTTGGGAAATTTTTCCCAGCTTTTCTATCTCAGGTTCTAGTTCAAACCCTTTTAGGGTGGGGTGATCCTTGTGGTTATTCCTGACATATTTGGTATACTTTATCAGGCTTTTTACCTTGGGCCCCAAGTCCTGGTAATGCAGAAACGCATCTTTTTCGTAGCCCACATCAATAAAGGCCGCATTGAGGCCATTGACGATTTTACGGACTGTTCCCAGGTACATATCCCCGACTTTGAACTGGTTGCTCTCCTCATCTGAATGGAGCTCCACCAGTCCTTTGTCTTTTAAGAGGGCTATTCGACTACTGTTTTGAGCAGAATCAATTACTAATTCCGTACTCAAATCGTGTCTCCTTTTTTATGTTAATGAACGTTCTTTTGTGTAAAAACTCAAAAAGAAGAAGTGTATTACTTCTTCTTATGTCTGTTTTTTCTTAGTCTTTTCTTACGCTTGTGCGTAGCGATCTTATGTCTTTTTCTTTTTTTACCGCAAGGCATAATCTTATGGATTTAAGTTTAACAATACTTTTATAATTGTCCCAGATAATTCTCGACACTGGAAAGGATCATCGGATCTTCCGTCATGTCTTTCACCAGCTGGAACTGTTTTTTCGCTTTATTATTTTGCTTCGCTTCAAAGTAGCTTACGCCCAGGTAAAACTGCCCTTGAATATTTTCAGGATAATAACCCACCAGATGCTCAAATCGTTCCACAGCGCGCTTATATTGACCGGACTGCATCGAAAGCACCCCCATATTGAAAAGCGCCTGTTCGTTTTGAGGATCTTTTTCCAGGATCTCCCTTAGCATCATGATTCCCTGCATGGGATTGGAAGAAGACACATGTGTCATGGCCACCTTGGTCTTTAAATCCAACCTTTCAGGCTGCTTTTCCAGCACCTCTCCAAGATAGGTCCTTGTCTTTTCAGCAAGGTAAGCCATCTTGTCCTGGTCCATGGCAAAGCCGAACGCTTCATAGTAAGCATTCCCTGCTTTTTCAAAAGCCTCTTGATCGGGATATTTCTCGGCGCTCCTGCCCAAATAGTGGGCTGCACTGTCATAAATCCCCGACTTCTGATAAAAAGCAGCAATTGAATCCGCAAAGTTAGTAAATTTTTCTTTACTTTCTGCGTTTTCCATTTTGGCTATCAAGCCACTAACAGCTCCCCGCTCTGATTCCGGAATGTTTGCACTGTGTGCTTGCATGACAGAATCAGAAGCCGCGGTATCTTCCTGACTAATGTTTTCACTGTCGTCAGCATTGTCCACCACTACTCTGGGAAGTGAATACAAAACCGCTATGGCAACAACGACTACTGCAACCAGGATGATTTGCGACTTTTTCATAGGGCCCAGTCCTCTTCAGTTTAATCCTGAAGAGTTACTTCTTTAACTTTTTTACTGTTTTTGATTTTGTCGATAAACACTTTGGAAGGCTTGAAAGCCGGCACATAATGCTCATCGATTACGATAGCAGTGTTTTTGGAAATGTTTCTGGCGATTTTTTTTGCGCGCTTCTTGTTGATGAAGCTACCGAATCCCCGAACATAAATATTCTCTCCCTCCGACATGGAATCTTTCACCACTTTAAAGAATGCCTCGATAGTTTGAGTAACATCGTCCTTCTGAATTCCTGTCTTGTCCGAAATCTTGGTAATTACCTCTGCTTTAGTCACTGTATTTAAATTTTAATTTGATTAAATTGCTTAACAATCTATTAACCAACTAATTTTGGGACTGCAAATTTAAATGAAGCTTTTCAATATAAAAACAAATTGAAGAAAATTAGCATCCTTTGTTTAACGAAAAGCACACCAATAAAATTTCAAAAGTTTTGAATTTCAGCCATTTCGCAGAAAAGCTCCTCCAATGGTACCCCTCAAATAAAAGGGATCTTCCATGGAGAAACACCAAAAATCCATACACTATTTGGTTGTCAGAAATCATACTCCAACAAACAAGAGTGGCACAGGGGCTTCCCTATTTCGAAAAATTCGTCAGATCCTACCCTACCGTTTCCGACCTGGCCCAGGCACCGATAGAGGATGTCCTCAGGCTTTGGCAGGGACTGGGATACTACAGCAGGGCCAGGAACCTCCACTTGTGTGCCAAGCAGATCGTAGAGGAACATGAGGGACAGTTCCCCAAAAGCTATAAAGAACTGTTGAAACTCAAAGGAGTAGGGGAATATACCGCTGCGGCGATAGCTTCTTTTGCCTACCAAGAACCTGTGGCCGTTCTTGATGGGAATGTATTTCGGGTATTAAGCAGGTATTTTGGCATTTATTCGGACATCAGCAGCACGAAGGGAAAAAAGGAGTTTCTTCAACTGGCCAACGCTGCCCTGGCAGTAGAACAACCTGATGAATATAACCAAGCCATAATGGAGTTTGGCGCACTCCAATGCACACCAAAAAAAGCGGAATGCTCCTTTTGCCCCTTGCAAGCCTCTTGTCATGCTTATGCAAACGAGGCGGTGGACACATTACCGGTAAAGGTAAAAAAAATCAAGGTGTCCACCCGAGCCTTTCTTTACCACGACATTGTTTGCGGAGAAAAGAAAGTCGTTAAGACCAGAGGCCCCAAGGACATATGGCAGGGATTGACTGACTTCCCTTTGGTTGAATTTACTTCCCCGGAAAAAATCAATCCTGAAGACTCAAATTTGTTTCATGAACTTCAAGCATTTAAGCCGACTGTAGACTTTGAAAGGGAAAAGACTTATAAACATATACTGTCCCATCAAAAAATTTTTTCAAACTTTGTCTCGTTCAAGATACCCGAAGACTACCAATCTGCACTCGAAAAATGGGCGGACTCCAAGGGTTATCTGTTTTGCGATGCCGAAAAACTGGAAACACTCGGCAAACCCCAACTCATTGTGCGGTATTTGAACGATAAAAAATAATCCTTAATTTAGACTTAATGCTTCTTCGGTAGCATCAACAAGCACTTCCTGCGTCGCTAGGAGGATGCTGGCAATGAACCCTAAAGGTTCTTTAGTAACAGATTAAAAATTAACTATCTAAAAATTATAAAAGTAAATTATGGCCGGTGTAAACAAAGTAATCTTGGTTGGTAATTTGGGCAAGGATCCAGAAGTAAGGCATTTGGAAAGCGGAAGTGTAGTGGCCAACCTGACACTAGCAACAACAGAAGCGTATAAAGACCGAAACGGAAACAGAGTAGAAAACACAGAATGGCATGACCTGGAATTGTGGGACGGTCAAGCAAAGGTGGCCGAGCAGTACCTGCGCAAGGGAAGCCAGATTTTTGTGGAAGGAAAAATAAAATCCGATACCTGGCAAGATGAGCAGGGAAACAATAGAAAAAGAACCAAGATCAGGGTTTTGAGCTTTACCATGCTCGGCTCAAGGTCTGCTGATGGCGGCAATGGCGGGGGAGCCCCCAATACCATGAGCCAGCCTAGTCAGGGAGCTCCTCAACCTGCCTCGATGCCGAATTCCGGCGGAAATATGGACGAAGGAGACGATGATCTGCCATTCTAAGCTGATCATTTTGAGATTTATATGGATAAATCACTAGTTTTGCAGAACAATATTTGAATCAATTAATGGACGATCCATACCCGAGTATTTTATTGCTAGCTGAAATCAACCAGGTTTCAGCTGGCTACATTTTGATCAATAGCCTTATTTTTCTAATACTTCTAATGGCTTCAGCACTTGTCTCTGGCTCAGAGGTGGCTTATTTTTCTTTGTCCCATGAAGACCTGGGCCTCCTCAATGATGAAACTGACGAGGTTTCTGAACTGGTCATAAAACTCATCGAAGCACCGCAAAAATTATTAAGTACGATACTGATTCTAAACAATATGATCAATATCGGAATTGTGACATTGACCACTTTTTTTACCCTCACCTTGTTTGGGGTGAATGCCACAGGGATTCTGGTCGTCCTACTGCAAACTGTCGGCGTGACCTTTGCCATCGTCTTTTTCGGGGAAATAGTGCCTAAAGTCTACGCCAACAATGCCAGGGTCACCTTTTCCAGACTAATGGCCAAAACCCTCAATTTCTTCTCTATAGTACTTGGTCCGCTTTCCTCATTGCTTATGACCATAAGCAATGTAATCGAAAGGAGGATCGAAAAGAAAGGCTACACCCTATCCGTCAATGAACTTCACCAAGCCCTGGAAATCACAGCTGAACACACCACGGAAGGGGAAAAAGACATTTTTAAGGGGATAGTGAACTTCGGAACCCTATCTGTAAAACAGGTAATGCGTTCCCGTATGGATATCACGGCAGTGGATGTGGACATGGATTTCCATGAGTTGATGGATAAAATCAACAAAAGCGGCTACTCCCGTATCCCCGTCTACAGAGAGACCATAGACAATATAGAAGGTATACTTTATATCAAGGACTTACTTTCCCATATTGAAAAAGATGAAGACTTTCAATGGTCCACATTGATCCGCAAAGGCTTCTTTGTGCCCGAGAACAAGAAAGTCGATTCCCTATTGAAGGATTTCCAAAATAAAAGGGTACATATGGCCGTAGTGGTCGATGAATATGGAGGAACCTCCGGGCTGGTTACACTGGAAGACCTGATTGAGGAAATCATCGGAGAAATCAACGATGAATTTGATGAGGAAGAAAACCTTTTGTTCAAGCAAATTGACGAAACCACTTTTGTATTTGAAGGAAAAGTTTCCTTGAACGACTTCTGTAAAAAACTGGAACTGGACCCCCAATCCTTCGATGAAGTCAAAGGAGATAGTGAGTCCTTGGGAGGCCTGCTGTTGGAGATCAATGCCAAATTACCCAAAAACGGCACCAAAATTCAATTTGAACGGTTCACCTTTACCATTTTGGCGGTGGATGCCAAAAGAATCAAGAAAGTAAAAGTACATGTAAGCCCGGTAAAGACGGGAGACCTTTCGCACAATGAAGACTAAGCTGGAAACCGAAAAAAGTCCACTAACTGCCCAAAACACCTGATACTTAGGAACAAACAGATCGATTTTCATTTTTGATTACGTTTTCGGTAAAAATTTCCCTTAAAACTGAAAGTCTATTCATTTCTTAAAAAAAAATCAATTTCTATCAAAATAAATAGAAATTCCATTTTTTAAACCTATTTTGGTTTATTTTACACACTTTTCAACAAAAAGAGCAAAAAAATAAACCCACTTCATTAATTTCTACAGAAAATTAAACAAACTTCTAGTTTATCAAGCAAGCATTTCCATTTTAATAATTTTAAAAATCCCGAGACAATTTGGTTATTAATGCATTTTTTTCGTTCTTTTGTTGCCGAGATTTTAAAAAAAGAAAAATTCTTTATAATTTATTCAATCGAATTTACAAACCTAATTTAAATAACACTAACTATGAATGAAGGATTATACCATTCACAGTTTGAACATGATGCCTGTGGGATAGGCGCTGTGGTCAACGTGAAGGGCACTAAAAGCCATGAGACGATAAGTGATGCGCTCTTTATGCTGAGTAATATGGAGCATAGAGGAGGGAGAGGTAGTGATCCTAAAACCGGTGATGGAGCGGGTATTTTGATTCAGGTACCACATGATTTTCTGAAGGAGGTGACTCACCGTGCCGGCTTTGAACTGCCTGAAGAAGGCAGTTATGGAGTGGGCATGACATTTTTCCCGAAAAACAAACAGTTACATAAAAAGTCAAAAATACTGCTCAACAAAATCCTTGAAGAAATGGATTTTGAGCTTATCGGCTACAGGGAAGTGCCTGTAGACGAAACTGTACCCGGTTCAGGAGCTTTGGAAGTAATGCCCAATATCGAGCAGGTATTTGTGAAGCATAAGGATGGATTGGTAGGAAAGGCATTGGAAAGAAAACTCTATGTGCTGAGAAACTATGCTACCAAAGTCATCAACTCCACCGTTCCCGGGGTAAACAGATCATTTTATTTTGCAAGCTTCAGCTCCAACACCCTGATCTATAAAGGGCAGTTGAGAACTGATCAGGTGCTTACCTTCTATAAGGACCTGCAAAACAACAGAATCACTTCTGCACTTGCATTGGTGCATTCAAGATTCTCTACCAATACCTTCCCTAACTGGAGGCTGGCCCAACCTTTCAGGTACCTATCCCACAATGGTGAGATCAATACCATCAGAGGTAACCTGAACAAAATGAGGTCTAAAGAGTCTCTGATGAAGTCGGAGCTCTTCACAGATGAGGAATTGGACAAATTGATGCCAATTACCAATTCCACTTATTCTGACTCAGCTAACCTGGATGCAATGGTAGAATTGCTTACCCTTAGCGGAAGATCCATGCCTCATGTAATGATGATGCTGGTTCCAGAAGCTTGGCAGGATAATAAGTCTATGGACAAGGCCAAAAAAGCTTTCTATAAATTCCACGCTTCTCTTATGGAGCCTTGGGACGGCCCGGCCGCCTTGCTTTTCACAGACGGCAAGTCCCTAGGTGCTACATTGGATAGAAACGGTCTTAGACCTTTAAGGTATTTTGTCACTAACGACGACCGGTTGATCCTTTCTTCTGAAGCAGGTGCCCTACCTATTCGTGAGGCCACTGTCTTGGAAAAAGGCCGTATCAGCCCAGGAAGAATGATCGTTGCCGATATAGAGAAAGGCAGGGTCTTGTTTGATGAGGAAGTGAAAGCAGAGGTATGTGAAAACAAGCCTTACGATGCTTGGGTAAGAAAAGAAAGATTGAAACTGAGACTGATGCCTACTCCAAAGGTACTTTCTCAGCCTTACAATACCCAAAATATCAAGCAAAGACAAACTGTTTTTGGATATACCACCGAGGATGTCAATACTATCCTCGCTCCTATGGGCGATACTGCTTATGAACCACTTGGCTCCATGGGTGCGGATACACCTCCTGCGGTACTTTCCAAACAAAGTCAACATATATCCAATTACTTCAAGCAACTCTTTGCCCAGGTAAGTAACCCGCCGATCGATCCTATCAGAGAAAGGTTGGTGATGTCCCTGTTCACCAGAATCGGTGTAAGCCATAACATCCTTTCTGAGAGTCCGGCGCATACCCGACAGATCCACATCTCCCAGCCTGTGCTGTTGAATGAGGATTTGGAAAAACTGAAAAACCTGGAAGGCAAAGGATACAAAGCCAAAACGCTTTATGCCCACTTCAAAGCAGACCACAAGCCAGGCAGAATGCTGGAAGCTTTGGATCAGCTTTGCCAGGAGGCCGTTGACGCTATCAACGAAGGGTTCAACATCCTTATCATTTCCGACAGGAACACTTACGAAGGTGTAGCTCCGATTCCTTCATTGCTGGCAATCGGTGGCGTTCATCACCATTTGGTAAATAAAAAGCTGAGAACTAAGGCCGGTCTGGTAGCCGAAGCAGGTGATATCCGCGAGACACATCATTTTGCTACTGCGGTAGGTTATGGTGCCAGCGCGATCAACCCTTACTTGGCATTGGAAACCTTAGTACAACTCAACGAAACCGAGCAGCTTTCTAAGGTATTTGAAACGCAACAGCTTTTGGAAAACTACCAAGCTGCCATTGGCAAGGGACTATTGAAAGTACTCTCCAAAATGGGGATCAGTACGCTTCAGTCTTACCAAAGTGCTCAGATCTTTGAAGCCGTTGGTTTGGGTCCAGAGGTGATCGAAAGGTGTTTCAAAGGTACCATCAGCCGAATCAGCGGGGTGTCTTTTGACGAACTGGCAGAAGAAGTTCTTGTCCGTCACAATGCAGCCTATGGCTATGAAGGGCCAAGATTGGAAACCGGTGGTGTATATCAGTGGAAGCGAAGAGGTGAAAAACACCTGTTCAGCCCTGATACCATTCACCTGCTTCAAAAATCAACAAAGAACAACGATTATCAGCTTTACAAAAAGTTTGCTGAGAAAATAAACAACCAAACCAAAGACGCCCTTACCATCAGGGGATTGTTTGAATTCAAGAAGAGAATTTCTATCCCTGTTGAGGAAGTGGAACCTGCAGAAGCTATCATGAAGCGATTTGCTACAGGGGCCATGTCTTTCGGTTCCATCTCTCACGAAGCCCATTCAACCTTGGCGATTGCCATGAACCGTATTGGTGCCAAATCCAACAGTGGTGAAGGCGGTGAAGATGAAATCCGTTTTGAAAGAAAAGAAAACGGCGATTGGGAAAGATCGGCCATCAAGCAGGTCGCTTCCGGTAGATTCGGTGTAACCAGTAACTACCTGACCAACGCCGAGGAATTACAGATCAAAATGGCCCAAGGAGCCAAGCCTGGTGAAGGTGGACAGCTTCCTGGCCACAAAGTGGATGACTGGATCGGTCGAGTAAGGCATTCCACTCCAGGAGTAGGGCTTATCTCTCCTCCTCCTCACCACGATATCTACTCTATTGAGGACTTGGCGCAGTTGATCTATGACTTGAAAAATGCCAATAGAAAAGCACGTATCAACGTGAAGCTGGTATCTCAGGCAGGTGTGGGTACCGTGGCTGCTGGTGTGGCCAAAGCCCAGTCTGATGTCATCTTGATCTCTGGTGCAGACGGTGGTACCGGTGCATCCCCTCTGAGCTCTATCAGACACGCAGGCTTACCATGGGAACTTGGCTTGGCTGAAGCGCATCAGACCTTGGTGAAAAACAACCTGAGAAGCCGTGTGACACTTCAAACTGACGGTCAGGTAAGGACTGGTAAGGATTTGGCGATAGCTGCCCTGTTAGGTGCTGAAGAGTGGGGAATCTCCACGGCAGCCCTAGTGGTAGAAGGCTGTATCATGATGAGAAAATGTCACCTGAACACCTGTCCGGTTGGTATTGCCACCCAAAACCCTGACTTGAGAAAGCTTTTCACCGGTGATCCAGATCACGTAGTGAATTACTTCAAGTTCTTGGCAGAAGACCTGAGAGAAATCATGGCATCCCTTGGTTTCAGAACGGTCAATGAAATGGTAGGCCAATCCAACGTGCTGAAGTCTACAGGGCACCTGAACCATTGGAAGTGGGATAAGCTTGACTTGAGCCCGATTTTCCACATGGTGGAAGTTCCTGAGCATGTAGGTATCTACAAGCAAATCGATCAGGACTTCAAACTGAAAAAAGTACTGGACAGAAAACTGATCAAAGCAGCACTTCCTGCATTGGAGCAGGCCAATCCTGTCAATGAGAAGTTGCAGATTAAAAATACGGACCGTTCGGTAGGAGCCATGCTTTCCAACGAAATCTCCAAGATTTATGGAAGTCCTGGTCTGCCAGACGATACCATCCACTATAAGTTTATAGGTTCAGCAGGACAAAGCTTTGGCTTATTCCTGACCAAAGGTGTGACTTTCGAATTGGAAGGTGAAGCCAATGACTATTTTGGCAAAGGTCTTTCCGGTGGCCAGTTGGTGATCTATCCTAGCAGAAATGCGAGCTTCAAAGCAGAGGAAAACATCATCATCGGTAACGTTGCCTTCTATGGTGCCACATCCGGTCACGCTTATATCAACGGTAAAGGCGGTGAGCGTTTCTGTGTAAGAAACTCCGGTGTGAAGACAGTGGTAGAAGGTATCGGAGATCACGGTTGTGAATACATGACCGGTGGACAGGTGATCAACCTTGGTGAAATAGGAAGAAACTTTGCCGCAGGTATGAGCGGTGGGGTAGCTTATATCCTAAAAGACCATGTAAAACAGATCAACCAGGAAATGGTTGACCTGGATCCCCTTACTCAAGAGGATTTCAGCATGATCAAGAAAGAACTCGAACTTCACATTAAGTTTACCAACAGTAATCTGGCTGCCCGATTCCTAGAAAACTGGGATACTGAGAAGGAGAAATTCATCAAAGTAATGCCAAGAGATTACAAAGCAGTGCTTAAAAAACGAGCTTTAAAAGAAGAAGAACAATCAAAAACTTTAGTGTAAGATGGGAGCGATAGACGGTTTCTTAAAACATAAAAGAGAAGTAGAATCAGACAGAGATCCAAAAGAAAGGATCGGCGACTATAATGATATTCATCATCCAATCAGCCCTGAAGGACTTAATAACCAGGCTGCAAGATGTATGGATTGTGGCATCCCTTTTTGCCATCAGGGATGTCCCCTTGGCAACGTAATTCCGGAGTTTAACGATGCGGTATACCGTAAGGAATGGGGCGAAGCATTTGACATCCTTAGAGGCACCAACAACTTCCCAGAGTTTACGGGCAGAATCTGCCCGGCTCCTTGTGAAGCCAGCTGTGTACTGGGAATCAATAAGGATCCTGTTGCCATTGAACTGATCGAGAAAAACATTGCTGAAAAGGCCTATGAGCTTGGATTAGCCAAGCCAAACGTTCCGGAAACCAGAACCGGTAAGAAGGTAGCGGTTATTGGTGCAGGACCGGCGGGACTTGCCGCAACTGACCAACTTAACCAGGCAGGCCATGAGGTGACCTTGTTCGAAAAAGACCAAAAAGTAGGAGGTCTGCTTCGATACGGTATCCCTGATTTCAAGATGGAAAAGTGGGTGATCGACCGTAGAACTAAGCTGATGGAAGATGAAGGGGTAATCTTTGCCACCGGCACTGAAATCGGCAATGACGTAAAAGCGGAAGAAATCCTGCAAAACTTTGATGCAGTAGTGCTTTCTACTGGAGCACAAGAGCCAAGGGACCTTAAAATCAAAGGCCGTGAAGCCCAGGGTGTTCACTTTGCCATGGAATTCCTTGGCGAACAAAACAAAGTGGTCAGTGGAGAAAGAAAAGATCCCAACCCGATTTCCGCCAAAGGAAAGCATGTGATCGTAATCGGTGGTGGTGATACAGGAAGTGACTGTATCGGTACTTCCAACAGACATGGAGCAGCTTCCATCACTCAGTTGGAGCTGTTGCCTAAGCCTCCGAAGCAAAGAGCACATTTGAACCCTTGGCCGGAGTGGCCAATGACCCTGAAGACTACCAGTTCACACGAAGAGGGAGCTGAAAGGGCATGGTCGGTTCTTACCAAAGAGTTTACCAAAGACGAAAAAGGCAATGTAAAAGGCCTTGTTCTGGTAGACATCGAATGGAAGGAAGAAAACG
Organism: Echinicola sediminis; assembly: GCF_054777495.1. Taxonomy (NCBI): domain Bacteria; kingdom Pseudomonadati; phylum Bacteroidota; class Cytophagia; order Cytophagales; family Cyclobacteriaceae; genus Echinicola; species Echinicola sediminis. The sequence goes on from NZ_BAAHAP010000039.1 coordinate 22,386, forward strand.
GCAGAATGCAATTCTTTGAAATAGAAGGCACTGAAAGAACTGTTCCATGTGACCTGGCCCTATTGGCAATTGGCTATACAGGACCAAAACAAAATGGAATGCTGGAAGCTTTCGGAGTAGAAGCTATGGAAAATACACTTCCCAAATCCAAAGAATACCAAAGCACCAATAGCAAGGTTTTCTTGGCCGGAGATATGCGAAGAGGCCAGTCTTTGGTCGTTTGGGCTATTTCTGAAGGTAGGGAATGCGCCGTAAAAGTAGATGAATTCCTGATGGGCAAATCTAATTTACCTAGAAAGGACCGCTCCTTTTTCGAAAACGCAGAAGACGCTGAATTCTGTAGATAACAGTAGTTTAGTTTATTTAACAAGTTTGTTAATTCGATGAAAAGCTCCCTGGCTCGGCGGGGAGCTTTTTTCATAGGGGATATTCGACTTTAACCCGAAATATGCATTAGCCTATCTGTTGCGGACTGAAACTGATTTAAAATCAGTTGCTTCGCTGCTGTTTTCGACTTCGCCATAGCGGTGCTATGCCTCAGTCTCCAAACAGCCTGATTTTCTTACATTTTCAGTCCTCACTACGATTCCCAATGCATAATCCGGGTTTAACTATCGCTTATGATTAACAACGATCAACGTTAACCCTTCCTGATAATCAAACTGAGAAAAATAGAATGATTATGGAATGTTCAGTATTCCTCTAAGGCTTTTCAGATCCTCATATTGCTCCACATCAAAAAGCATAGGCAGGCGATGGGCATTGATTTTTGCGTCTTTTGCAGCTTTAAATAGCTCATCGCAATCAGCACTGTGTTTCCATTCTTTGCCTTCCAAAACCCTTTTCTCCAGTTTGTTCATCCCCAGCAGATAGGCCATGCCATCTTGGTCCGGCCCAACTACCATATCCTGGTAATCCAATGCCTCAAAGGCTTCATCCAAGATATCGTTGGTAAGCTCCAGTGTATCCATCCTGATGATCAGTACCTTCTCATAGCCCTTTTCAAACACCTCGTTAAAGGCCTGACGGATTTTGTCTGTAAGGCTTCCCCCTTCTGACAGCTCTAGATGATAATGCTCATTCAAAAGGTATTTTTCATCAATCTTCTCTTGGAAATAGACGAATACATCCGCCGGATAATTTTGCACCAGCTCATGGGTATAGTTTAGCAAGTATTCATAAACTTCCACCGCTTTTTCGGTTCCTATGACCTCTTCCAGCTTGGTTTTTACCTTACCGGGTTCAGGATTTTTTTGAAAAATGATTATTGCCTGTTCTTTCATGACCGTATCAGTTACATTCGGGTACTCAATATTACTCAGATTTTTTCATAGTTTGAAAGCAAAGTAACTGCCATATAACAAAAAAGAAGATCAAAAATGATCTTCTTTTCAATATTCACCACTCACCAACATTTTTCACCTAAAAGCATGCTCATCGAATCATGCCCCGTCACCTCTTCTGGGGCGTCCCTCTCTCCTGTTTCGCATCCTTTCTCGATTTTCTTTCTCCGCCTCCTTCCACTTTTCGACCTGCTCTGGAGACAGGATTGCTTCCAGTTTTTTCTGGTGCTCCTCTCTCTCTGCCCTCATCTCATCTCTTTTTTCTTCCCTCTCTTCTTTTGCCTGCTGCATGGTCTCCATTCGCTTTTTGGCACTTTCAAGATGGAGTTCATAAACGGCTTTCTTCTGGTCCTCATTAAGTTGCAGCTTTTCGTCCATTCGGTCCGTCATCCTTTCGGCTATATTCTCAGGAGTCATTTTTGGCCTTTCTCCTCTTTTATCTTGGGCCTGAGAAGAAAGTACAGTTACGGCCAACAGGGCAATTACAAACAATAGTTTTTTCATGATCTTTAAGTTTTTGATTGTATGCCTTTGACCATAATTTCAAATGGAAGTTTAACGCTGAGGAATTTTTTAACAAATTTTTAAGGTTCTCCTGTGATGAAAAACAAGTAATTAGCTGTTTTTAATTACCTATTCCACTGAGTTCAACTAAAAATATGGCTGATTCTATCGGTATTTGTTCCGTCTAAAATTTTAGACGGAAGGATCCTAGATTTGATTTAAAGGGACCAATACTGAATTTGATATAAACTAGGATGAATAAAAACCTGCCATTCTATCTTTTTCTAAACTTTTTCGTTCATTTTTTCGCTACATTTTTGAACAGAAAACTGGTATCATTGGGATACCTTGAACGATTGGATCCTTTTCACTTTGACAACCCTAATCCAATCCTTTTTCTCAAATTGTTCCTTTTTATGGTCGTCTTGGCACCGATTTTTGAAGAGTTGGCTTTTAGGTTATTTCTTATTAAAAGTTCATCAAATCTAAAAATAGGGATATCAGTATTCATATCCGTTGCTTTTTTTAAAGCCATGGATTATTTCATTTATCTGAGCACTTTTGCTTACTACTTTTTTCAATTAGTGTTAGCTACTATCATTTATCTCATGCAGGATCATTCCATGAAAGATTTCCATGTGATGAAATTAAAGTCCATAAATCAGCAAGCTCTTGTCATAATTAGCAGTATAGTGTTCGGATTGTTCCACATGGGAATATATTATACCAGTGAAATTATTCTCTTTCAAGTCATCGCCGTTCTTGGCTCTATGGGCTCTGGCTTTATTTTTAGTAGATTTAGGATAAAGTATGGTATTTTCAACGCCATAAAATTACATGCTTCAGTAAATGCCATGGCATTTATCGCGATTATCATTTAAACAGGATTATAATGTAAAAATCTGATGGATTGACAAAAGTAAAGGGCCTACTAAACCTGAGGCCCCATGTTCTTTCCTATCTATTTATCTGACTTTTCCTCCACCAATTCGCTTTGTTCTTTAGGCTTGACATACCTTGGCCGGATGAGCAGCCTCAAGGCCGGATCAAATGAAAGGTAATTCCATGCCCAATCCAAAAAGATAAAAATCCGGTTCTTTACGCCCACTATGGCCATCAGGTGAACAAAAAGCCAAGTAATCCATGCGAAAAATCCCTGGAATTTAATAAAAGGCAAATCCACCACTGCCAGCTTTCTACCTACAGTAGCCATAGACCCTAAATCTTTGTATTTAAATCTCCTTATCGGACGGTTGTCCGTCATGGCCTTGAGATTATCTGCCAGATTATCTGCCTGCTGTATCGCCACTTGGGCCACTTGGGGATGCCCTCTAGGATAATCATCGTCTTCAAGAATACAGAGATCTCCAATGACATAAATCCCATCAGTATCTTTGAGCTTATTATACCTGTCCACAATGAGCCTCCCGTTTCTGATCATCTGCTCCTCGCGAAGCCCTTTGATATGGTTGGGCTTAACCCCTGCTGCCCATAGCAAGGTTTTGGTGTTAAGGCTTTCATGGTCTCTGATTTTGATGGTCAGCCCGTCATAATCCTCTACAGCTGCATTGACCATGATTTCCACGCCAAGTTTATCCAGATAAACCACCGCCTTTTCACTGGCTTCCTCGGACATACCGGCCAGAAGTTTAGGGCCGGCCTCTGCCAAGACCACGCGCATGTTTTTGAAGTTAAGCTCAGGGTAATCCTTGGGAAAAACCGTGTTTCGCAGCTCAGCAATTGCCCCTGCCAACTCCACTCCAGTGGGACCGCCACCGACAATCACCACATTCATCATGGCACGTCTTTCCTCCAGATTTTCGGTATTGATCGCCTTTTCATAATTTGAAATGATCCTGTTCCGAATATATAGGGCTTCCGAAACGGTCTTCATGGGGATACTGTGCTCCATGATGTTTTTCATTCCAAAATAATTGGTATCCGCTCCCATCGCCAGTACCAAATAGTCAAAGTCAATATAGCCTACATTGGTATACAAGCGCTTGTTTTCCTGATCCACTTTCAAGGCCTCCGCCATCCGGAAAGTCACGTTTGGCGTATGGTGAAAGATTTTCCTCAAAGGAAATGATATGGCGCTGGGCTCCAAGGCAGCGGTGGCCACCTGATAAAAAAGCGGCTGAAACTGATGGTAATTGTTTTTATCCAACAGGATTACCTGATATTCAGAATTCACCATTTTCCTGGCCAACTTTAATCCAGCAAAGCCTCCACCCAGGATAACTAATTTGGGACGGTTGGAAACAGGTAAATTAGGAACCGGTTGATTGACAGTAGGTGTCATGGTCGTCGTGATTTTATCGATGGATTGTTTTAGGAGGGTTATTTATGAGTGGTACAACAAATATAAAAAGCCTGCTTCGTAAAAACACTTGTTTGTCCACTTATGATGAGCCAATTCAAAAGATTTATTATTTTTACAATCCTGAAAAGTAAAATCATATGGGAAGAGCATTCGAATTTAGAAAAGAAAGAAAATTCAAGCGGTGGAGTAAAATGTCCAAGGTGTTTACCCGATTGGGCAAAGAGATCGTAATTGCAGTAAAATCGGGCGGACCAGATCCGGACAACAACCCTAAGCTGCGGACGGTCATGCAAAACGCCAAGGGTGCCGCCATGCCCAAAGACCGTATAGAAGCGGCCATCAAAAGAGCCAGCAACAAAGACCAAAGTAACTATGAGGAAATTGTATACGAGGGCTTTGCTCCGCATGGGGTGGCCATCCTCGTAGAAACCTCTACCGATAATATCAACCGTACAGTGGCCAATGTCAGGCATTATTTCTCCAAAGGAGGAGGAGCTTTAGGAACTTCCGGTTCTGTAAGTTTTATGTTTGATCATAAGGCCGTATTCAGATTCCCCAAAGATGAGCATGACTTGGAGGAATTGGAACTGGACCTGATCGACTTTGGACTGGAGGACATCGATGAAAATGAAGGTGAAATCTTTATCTACACTGCCTTTGAGGACTTTGGCAATATGCAAAAAGCACTGGAGGAAAGAAATATCGAAGTGACCAGTGCCGAATTCCAGCGGTTTCCTACCACCACGGTAGACCTATCAGAAGAACAGGAAGAAGAGGTCAATAAAATGATCGAGCGAATGGAAGAAGATGATGATGTCAATCACGTCTACCATAATATTTCATAAGGGAAATTCCCAGTGCCTTTGGAATACCTCCAAAGGCTTTTTTGTTTTTAAAAGATGATCGATGCCATTTCCAAAAAGAAAAAATATCCAACAGCACAGCGACCAGTTTTTGGTCACTGTGGGCAGCAAAAACCCCGTTAAGATTGATTGTACCGAAAGCGGGTTTAAAAAAGCCTTTCCGAAAAACGGTTGTATTGTCCAAGGATTAAACATCAATTCAGATGTCAACGAACAGCCCTTTGGCGATTTAGAGACTTACCAAGGTGCTTATAACAGGGCCGCCAATGCTAAAAAAGCGTTTCCCGAAGGCGATTTTTGGATAGGGATAGAAGGGGGAGTCGAGGAACTCGGTGAGGACCTTGTCGCCTTTGCCTGGATAGTGGTAATGGACAAAGCAGGAAAAACAGGTAAATCAAAGACATCCACCTTCTTTCTGCCCAAAGCCGTTACAGGCCTGGTCAAACAAGGGATGGAGCTCGGTGAGGCCGACGACCGAGTTTTTAAACGGGAAGATTCCAAACAAGGTAACGGAGCTGTGGGAATTCTGACCAATGGGATCGTCAATAGAAAAGAGTACTATGAGCAAGCGGTGCTATTGGCCCTGATACCTTTTATCAATGAAGACCATTATTAATCACATCTATCGGAGATAGATTTTATCAATTGGTTTACAAAAACAATTGATATTACCTTTGAGTCATAATCAGTAAAGAAAACAACGAAAATATGCTACAGGAATTAGAACAAGACAACTTAAAGGACATCATCGAAGAAAATGAAAAGGTAATCGTTCAGTACGGAGCTTCATGGTGTGGGAATTGCCGTATTATGAAACCAAAAATGAAAAGGTTGTCCGGAACCTACGAAGACATCAAGTTTTTGTACGTTGATGCCGAAAAGCTTCCAAAATCACGTAAGTTGGCTCAGGTGAACAACCTACCTACTTTTGCTTCCTTCAAAGGGGGGCAGTTGATCAACCAGACACAGACAAACAAAGAAGAAAACCTAAAAGCCCTGATAGATGAGATTGCCAATAATTAAGCATGTGCTCAGCTTCATTGAGGAAAACGATGAGGACTGGGTAAATGAAACAATAGAACTTTTGGAGTCCATGACCGAAATTTCTTCTCTCAAGGACGAAGAGATCGAAGTAATGGGAGAACTGCTTTCCAACCTTTACGGTAGCTTGGAAGTCAGTAAAATGATCAAAGATGGCATGGATAAAAAGGAAGCCATGAACACCTTTATGAAACGGGTCATGGGATCCATCGACAAATAAAAGAAAGCCCGGCAATGCCGGGTTTTTTCTTTGAGATAAAATTTACTGTTTATTAACCACAAAGTACACCAAGGTGGCACGGAGACCTCAAAGTTTTTTTTTGTAAAACCTCCGCGAACCCCGTGTCCTCCGTGGTTAAACTTGTAAACCACAGAGGACTCAGAGGACACTGAGAAAGTATTTTTTTGTGCCCTTTGTGAGACCTCGGTGTCCTCCGTGGTAAAAAAATGCCTCAGGAAAGAAAGATTATTAACCTCAAAGTGCCCAAAGGTGGCACAGAGGAAGTAAAGGGTTTAGTAAAACCTCAGCGAACTCCGTGTTCTCCGTGGTTAAACTTTTAAACCACTGAGGACTCAGAGGACACGAAGAAAATATTTTTTTGTGACCTTTGTGAGACCTCCGTGTCCTCCGTGGTCAAACTTGTAAACCGCAGAAGACTCAGAGGACACTGAGAAAGTATTTTTTTGTGCCCTTTGTGAAACCTCGGTGTCCTCCGTGGTAAAAAAGCTGTTCCAAGAAGGAAAGATTATTAACCACAAAGTGCCCAAAGGTGGCACAGAGGAAGTAAAGGTTGTTGTAGAGGCCCAGCGAACTCCGTGTGCGCCGTGGTTAAAGATTAGCAAAATACAACAGATACAAACTATTCAGTGTTTGTTCGTCAGTTAGAACGTTTTGAAAAAAAAACAGCCCTGAATTACTCCAGGGCTATCTGATTATTTTTTTATCTAATTATACACCTTCTTGCCACAAAGAAAGTTTGCTGTGCGAATTTCTGATGCTTCAAGTAAATTTCACAAAAATAATTCGTGCAAATCCGTGAAATTCGTGGACACCTTCTTATTTCTCTTCTATAAACTGCTTTTGGATCTCATCTTCCTCCGGTTCATTCTTTTCTTCCTTGTGGCTTTCGGCAAAAAATTTCTTCTGGAAGAGTAATATCAGCACTACGCCGATAAATATGGAGGCATCTGCAATATTAAATATTGGCCAGAGGGCTGTATAACTTCCTCCCCACAGTGGCACCCAGTCCGGGATAAAGCCTTCCCAAATATCGATATAAAACATATCCACTACCTGCCCGTGGAACCAAGGAGTAGTAGCGGTGGCAGGAGCATTGTTTAGCCAAATACCATAGAAAACGCTGTCTACGAGATTTCCGATGGCTCCGCCCAAGATCATTGCGATGCAAACGATATAGCCTGCGTGGACTTTTTTGTTGATCAGGTAATAGAGATAGTAGCCTATACCTACCATGGCCACCAAGCGGAAGGAGGTTAGGATAAGTTTTCCATAATCAGAGCCCAGCTCCATTCCAAAGGCCATTCCGGGGTTGGTCGTGTAATGCAGCTTAAACCAGTCTCCAAGCACTTTGATCTGTCCGGCAGATCCCATGTCCATTTCGGTATGTACCAAAAGCTTTACCGCCTGATCGATTAAAATGACCAAAAAGGTAATGCCAAAGTATTTCAAGTATTTCATGTTCATATTATTCTAATGATCCGAAATGGACCAAGCAATGGCTTATACTTTTTCCACCTTCACTTTCAGTTCGAAATCATCCATATCCAACACGGTCCCTTCAGCTACATCCCCATTAACGGAAAGGGATAGCGCCTGGGTTTCGGACTGGATATAATCCGCAAAGTTTTCCAAAGCTTTATCCACCTGTTCATTCAGCTTGGCCACTTTTATGGTGATCTTATCCTGAACTTCCAGCCCCATGTCCTTTCTCAGGTTCTGGATACGGTTGACCAGATCACGGGCGATGCCTTCTTGCTTCAGCTCATCCGTCAGGGTCACATCCAAGGCCACGGTGATGCCATTGTCACTGGCTACGGACCAGCCCGGTATATCCTGGGAAGTGATCAGCACCTCTTCCAATACCAGTTCAGCCTTTTCCCCATCCAAGTCGATCTCGATAGAACCGTTTTTCTCAAGGCTGCCGATTTCTTCCTGGCCCCACTTAGCTACAGCAGCGGCAACCAGCTTCATTTTCGGTCCAAAGCGCTTGCCCAAAAGCGGGAAGTTCGGCTTGGCATTTTTCACCAAAATCCCCGAAGCATCATCGATATATTCTATACCCTTGATATTGACTTCTGACTTGATCAGCTCCTCCACATGCTGGATTTGCTCTCTGGTCTTTTCGTTCAGAATCGGGATCAGGATCTTCTGAAGCGGCTGTCGTACTTTCAGCTTGTCTTTTTTCCTCAGGCTATGCACCAGTGAAGAAATATCCTGTGCCAACTGCATGCTGGTTTCCAGGTCTTCATTGATCAAGGAACTGTCGGCAGCTTTCCAATCGGTCAAATGCACAGATTCAGGTACCGCTTGTCCGGCTTCTTTTGCCCCTTCGGTCAGGTTCTTGAACATCCAGTCGGCATAGAACGGAGCAAAAGAGGACATCAACTGGCAAAGTGTGATCAAGCATTCGTACAAGGTTTCATACGCCGCCTGCTTGTCTTCATTCATTTCTCCTCTCCAGAACCGTTTTCTGGCCAAGCGGACATACCAGTTGGATAGCTGATCCACGGTAAAGTTCATGATGGCACGGGTAGCCCTGGTCGCATCATAATTGTCCATGGAAGTCTCCACTTCATTGATCAGGGTTTGCAGCTTGGAAATGATCCATCTGTCCAGCTCCGGCCTTTCGCTCACCGGTACCATTTTGGATGCATCATAGGTGAAATGATCCAAGTTGGCATATAACGCAAAGAAGTTGTAGGTATTTTGTAGGGTACCGAAGAATCTTCGCTGCACTTCAGCCACTCCTTCCAGGTTAAACTTCAGGTTGTCCCAAGGGTTGGCGTTGGAAAGCATGTACCAGCGAAGCGCATCCGGCCCGTACTCTTTCAAGGTCTTAAACGGATCGATGGCATTACCGTGACGCTTGGACATCTTGTTGCCGTTTTTGTCTAGCACCAGGCCATTGGCAATCACATTTTTGAAAGCCACGCTGTCAAACAACATCACCGCAATCGCATGCAGGGTAAAGAACCAGCCTCTAGTCTGGTCCACCCCTTCCGCGATATAGTCCGCGGGATAATTGGCCTTGAAGATCTCCTCGTTTTCAAAAGGGTAGTGCCACTGCGCATAAGGCATGGCCCCCGAGTCAAACCAAACGTCAATCAGATCCGGTTCACGGAACATCTTCTCACCCTTGGAGTCTACCAGGATCACATCATCCACATATGGTCGGTGCAGGTCTGTTTCTTCTCCTTTAAAAGGCGATTCGCTCATGAAGCCTTTTGCTATGGACTTCTCGATCTCCTCATTCAGTTCGGCAATGGAACCTATACACTTGGTTTCTGTGGCATCTTCGTTTCTCCATACGGGAAGCGGAGTTCCCCAGAATCGGGTCCGGCTAAGGTTCCAGTCCACCAGGTTTTCCAGCCAGTTGCCAAAACGGCCTGTACCGGTAGCCTCTGGCTTCCAATTGATCGTTTTGTTCAATTCCACCAAGCGCTCCTTGCAAGCGGTGGTTTTGATAAACCAGCTTTCCAGCGGATAGTACAAGACCGGCATGTCCGTTCTCCAGCAATGTGGATAACTGTGCTCGTATTTCTCTACTTTGAATGCTTTATTTTCATTTTTGAGGATGATAGAGATGATCACATCGGTATTTTTGTAATCCTTTGCATCTTCATCTTCCTTCAGGTAGTTCTTAACATAGAAATCATTCTCTCCATATTCCTTATGGGCTGTGATTTCGTGTTCCTTCATTTTGGCCGCAAGATATTCACCGATCACAGGAAGGAACCTTCCCAATCTATCCACTACGGGGACATCATGGCCATGTTCATCCTTAACAAATACGCCCGGAACATCGGCCTGTACCAATGTCCTGAAGTCATCCGCACCAAAAGCTTTGGCCAGGTGAACGATCCCTGTACCGTCTTCAGTGGTCACATAGTCCGCTGGAATAACGGTATAGGCCGGATGGGGCAGCTTGATTCCTGCTATGGGGAAAAGGGGTTCATATTCCAATCCTAACAGATCCGTCCCCTTAAATTCCTCGATCACCTCATAAGGGATCAGTTTATCCCCAGGCTTATAGTCTTCCACTTTCAGCTCTGCCGCCTTTTTATTGAAGTAAGCGCCCATTCTTGCCTTTGCCAAGATCACCGTTTGAGGATGAAAGGTATATTGGTTAAAGGTCTTCACTTTTAAATAGTCCAGCTTCTCTCCTATTGCAAGTGCCGAGTTGGATGGCAAAGTCCAAGGAGTAGTGGTCCAAGCAAGGATGTATTCATCTTCCTTGCCCTTCACCTTAAACTGGGCCGTCAGGGAAGTATCTTTCACATCCCTATAGCAGCCAGGTTGGTTAAGCTCATGGGAACTAAGCCCTGTCCCAGCGGCAGGGGAAAAGGGCTGTATGGTGTAGCCTTTGTAAAGCATATCCTTTTCATAAAGGCGTTTCAACAGGCTCCACAATGACTCGATGTATTTGGAATCAAAGGTGATATAAGGGTCATCCAAATCCACCCAATAGCCGATCTTCTCGGTCAGGTCATCCCATTCGTTTTTGAATCGCATGACCGTCTCACGGCACTTTCTATTGTACTCTTCTACCGTAATCTTTTTACCGATATCTTCTTTGGTAATGCCAAGTTCCTTCTCCACTTGCAACTCCACAGGTAGGCCGTGTGTGTCCCAGCCACCTTTTCTTTTTACTTGGAAGCCCTTGAGGGTTTTGTAACGACAAAAAATATCCTTTAAGGTCCTGGCCATCACATGGTGGATCCCTGGAGTACCGTTCGCTGAAGGCGGTCCTTCGAAGAAGGTAAAAGTTTCTGCTCCCTCACGGTTTTGGACAGACTTTTCGAAAATCTTGTTTTCCTGCCAATAGCTCAGCACGCTGTCACCTATTCCGGGATAATCTACTTGTTTAAACTCCTGATATTTTTTCACGATATCTCCTTTATTACTTCTTACTCAATTCTTTAAGATGAGGATTACTTCCATTGACACTTAGGCCAAGCCCCCGTAATCCTTTCAAAAGCAGGCACAAAGTTAATAGAAAAGTAGGGTTTATGTATGTGAAAAACTGAAAAACTCGCTTTTTGGTTTATCCCGCCATGATTGGTTGGGTAATAATGCTTTTCGGTTCGACAAAAAGAGCCAAAAACATGACCCCATTCGGAGATATCCAAAGGCCATTTGCTCCAAAAAGCACTATTGATAGCTACCCTAAAAGGGCCTTCTGTATGCCTTTAGTATTATAAAGGGATGGCGGTTCAAAAAAAGTGAGATTTTGCTTATTTAGCCTTATTTCTAATGTCATTTAAGTAGGAAATTTGCTGTTATTTTCCATGTCCAAACCACCACAATTCCTAAGATTTTTATATTGTACAAAAGGAGGGAAGGCCTGATTCTACTACCTTCGGTTAGATTCTGAAGAAAGCAACTGTTTTATGGCTTTCTGTGGAAAACAATTGACAATTTCCATAGTTTAACTGATTCGGAACGCTTTTTTTAAAGGGATCTACTGCTTTGGCACGTTAAATGCGCTAAATATTCAAAATCAAATCAACCGCAGCTAGCCGGGGACATTGACAGTGGTCATTGCCCCGGCTTCTTTTTTTTTAACCATTAAGGTATTAAGAAAAATTAAGGGTTAGGTTTTTGAAGGAGAAAAGGTCTTCATGTCCTTAAAGCCTTCATTTCTTCATGTTTTTTTTAAACCATTAAGGTGTTAAGAAAGATTAAGGGCTGGCTTTTGGAGGAGAAGAGGCCTTCATGTTCTTAATACCTTCATGTTTATATTTTTTCAACCTTCGAACCTCCAACTTCCTAAGCCCCCGGCAATGCAATCCCCTTTACCCTTCGGTACAAGGAAAGGGCGTACTTGTCGGTCATACCGGAAATAAAATCAATCAGATTTCTCAAAAGCAGGTAAGGCATCAATGCTTCCTTATCATGCTGGAATTCCTCTGGCAGCAGCCTTAGGATACTTCTATCCTTTCCAGAAAAATGGTTGGAATCAAAATATTTGTTGAATAAAGCCTCGGAAAATACCTCCAGCAGCCCTTCCAGTACCTGAAATCCTGCCGCTTCCTTTTCCAGAACCGGCTGGGAACGGTAAATCTTTTCAATGGAAAGTTGACTGATCTTTTCCAAAATCTTGGCAGAAGGAATGATGTCTGTCAGCGCCATATCAAACTCTCCACAAAGCATTGCTTCCTCATGCTTTTTGAAGGCCTCTACCGTTTCGTCCACCAGCCTTCCAATGGCCATTGCCCTTAAGATGGCCAGTTTTTGGGCCCTGGATTTAATGGCATTTAGTTTTTCCTCCCTAAACCGCTCGCCGATTATTTCTGCCAGCAAGGGTACCGCTTCTTCCAACTGCACCAAACCTAGCGTACAGCCATCCTCCAAATCGATGATGCTGTAGCAAATATCATCCGCAGCTTCCACCAAAAAGGCCAAGGGATACCGGAACCAAGTGTTCTTTCCTGAAGAAGGAATTCCCAGTAAGTCAGCCAGCAGCTTATAATGGCTGATCTGGTCAGCAAAGAAGCCGAATTTCTTCTGGCTTCTTCGATTTTTATCCTTCTTGTCTATCAATGCTGGCCTCGGGTATTTTGTAAATGCAGCCAAGGTCGCATAGGAAAGCTGAAGGCCGTTTTCCTTTTTCAGCAACATCCTAAAGCCTTGGGCATTGCCCTCAAAACTGGTCATGTCTGCCCACTCCTTTTCGCTTAGATGTCCTTTCCAGCATTGCCCGTCTGGGTGGAATTTAAAGAAATCGGAAATCGCATCCTCACCGGCATGACCAAAGGGAGGGTTTCCAATATCGTGTGTCAGGGCTGCAGCGGCTACAATGGCTCCAATATCACTGGAGCTGATCCCCTTTTGGGCCAATTCAGGATACTTCGCCATAAGAAAGTCCCCGGCAGACTTCCCTAAAGACCTCCCCACACTGGACACTTCCAAGCTATGCGTAAGCCGTGTATGTACAAAGTCCAGTTCTGGCAAAGGAAACACTTGGGTCTTGTCCTGTAGATTTCTAAATGGAGCCGAAAAAATAATCCGGTCATAATCTCGCTCAAATTCACTTCTATATTGGTCGGGACTCGCATCTTTTCTTTCGTTCAGATCAGATCGGCCGGCCCTTAACAGCTGTTCCCAGTTCATCATGTCCAAAATTAATGATCCCACTTAAAAATCTGGTCAAAAACCTAATAAAATCATCTGAATCCAATTTTTCCACATTCCTCACTCGTATAATTACCTGAAAAGAATCGTTGCTTTATTGTTATTAAATATATTTGCAAAGTAATTACTGTTAATTAAAATTTTAACCAAATGAAACCCTGGCTAACACTTATTTTAATCTTTTCTTCAATGGGATTATTTGCCCAAGAAACAGAGGACAGAAGGCATTACGTGGCTTACCGGAGCACCGAATCCCTCACAATGGACGGAAAAATGGACGAACCTTCATGGCTTTCTGCAGAATGGTCCGACCTTTTTATTGACATAGAAGGAGACAAAAAGCCCAAGCCTCTTTATGACACCAAGATGAAAATGCTCTGGGATGACGAGCATCTTTATATCGCTGTATGGATGGAAGAGCCTCATCTTTGGGCCACTTATACCGAAAGGGAATCTGTTATTTTTCATGAGAACGACATTGAAGTATTTATAGATCCGGACGGGGACACCCACAACTATTATGAGCTGGAAATAAATGCCCTGGGAACGGAATGGGATTTATTGATGACCCAACCTTATCGAAACGCAGGTGATCCCATCAATGGGTGGAACATCAATGGCTTCAAAAAGGGCATTCAACTTAATGGAACCATCAACGATCCCAGCGATGAAGACCAGTCTTGGACTGTAGAGATGGCGATTCCTTGGAAAGCGTTATCGCAAAGAGGCCCTTACTTTGTTCCCCCAAATCATGGGGAGCAATGGCGCATCAATTTTTCCAGAGTACAATGGCAGCTGGAAGTTGTTGATGGCCAGTATGAGAAAAAGATAAATCCCGATACTGGCAAACCCTTTCCCGAATACAATTGGGTATGGTCTCCCATAGGCCATATCAATATGCATATGCCCGAATACTGGGGATATTTGCAGTTTGCGAAGCTTCCCGTCGGTTCTGGAACAGAGAATTTCCAGCTTCCAGAGGATGAAAAAGTGAAGGATGCGTTGAGGAAGATCTTTCACCAGCAAAGAGCCTATTTTGGCAAAACCGGCAAATATGCTGCAAGCTTAAAAGAGCTGCCTGCTGCAAAAGGGCTTGAGAAATTCAACCCTAGATTTGAAGTCAGTACCAGCCGTTTTAAAATTTCAGCCCCTTCCTTAACCGGGGAACATACTTGGCACATCACCGAGGACAGCAGAATTTGGAAAGACTGATTGATATTTTATAGAAACTTCAAAGAAGCTCATGGCATGTTTATTGTTTACTAAATGCGACACTAAACCAACAGATTACACTATGAGATCTTTTAACTATAAAAGCTGGCCATTAGCCCTTTTTGTACTGCTTTTACTAGCATCTTGCGACAATGAGGTTAGCAAGGAAATGGGGGGAACTGCCAGGGTAAATGTTTCCCTGATTGATGCTCCTGCTGAATACGATGCTTTTTGGGTGGAAGTATTGGGGGTAGAAATTCTAACCAAAGGTGAAGATGAATCAGATGATTCTGCATGGATTTCCATCCCGCATGATTCGGATGAACACCATCTTAACTTATTATCTCTTGTAGGAGGCAACCACGCTTCCATTGGTTCCAGGGAAATCCCAGCGGGAGAAATTTCACAAATCAGACTTTTACTGGGTGAAGATAACTTCCTGGTGATCGATGGAGAAGAGATTCCTCTTAAGACTCCCAGCGCACAGCAAAGTGGTCTGAAACTTAAATTGAACCAAGAACTGATGGCGGGCATACAGTATGATTTGGTGATCGACTTCGATGCAGCCAAATCCATCGTCAAAGCGGGTAACTCAGGCCAATATATTCTAAAACCGGTGCTTAGGGTCGTAGCAGAGGAGTCGGCTTCTTTAGAAGGCCAAGTACTTCCTGTGGATGCTGATCCTATAGTCTATGGCATCATTAATGAAGATACCGTGAGTACATTCACCGACGAATCGGGGGCTTTTGCATTGAGGGGTCTTATTTCAGGGGAATATACTTTGATCATAGATCCTAATGAAAACTATGAAGGAGATACGATTTACAATATTCTAACCAAAAAAGGAGATATCACGATACTTGAGCCGATTGAACTCGAAATGAAATCAGATCTTGAAGTGGAAGTAGATTAAGAGCTGATCAATTCCATCGTTATTTAAACAAATTTATCAAAAGGGGCTAAACGGCCCCTTTGCTTTTACCCTAAACTGCCATGGTAAAACACTGGTACAATTAGGGATTATCTTATCCCTTAAACCCTTCAAATTGCTTACTTTTGCCTATCAACAAATCAAAAGGTACTGCTTTGACGTTAGTTACCTAAACAAAACTCCATAGGCAATGGCTGCAACAAAAAATACTTTTCTGCTGCTGATCCCCTTCTTTGCTTTGACGCTTTCCTGTTTATCAGATGCGTCAAACGAGAACAGGGCACTCGTTAACATTTACCTTTCCGATGCTCCCGGTGACTTTGATCAGGTATGGCTGGAAATTACAGGTGCTGAAGTTTATGCCCAAAGTGGCAACAGTGCCTCCACCAGCGAGTGGTTTGCTTTGGACTACATCCCTTTGAGCAATAATGTAAATGTCAGCAGCTTAGTGGCCGGAAGCCAACTTATCCTTGGGCGTACCGAACTGCCCCTGGGCAAAATAAGCCAGCTTAAACTGCTTTTTGGAGAAGAGCATTTCTTGATAAAAGACGAAGCCCGTATACCCCTCTCGTTTGAAAATGAGCAAGATAAAGAAGTACTTGTAGAGGTGGATTATGACTTGATCGGGGGTAATTCATACGATATCTTTTTGGACATTGACCTGGCAAAATCCATCAAATCCGATGCGGAAAGTCCAGGGAGTTTTGTCTTCACACCTATGGTACATTCCTTTGTTACTGGAGAAACCGCGCAGATAAGCGGAAGAGTAAGCCCTGTGGAAGCTCAGCCCTTTGTCCATGCCATCATAGGGGAGGATACCGTTTCCACTTTGACCGATGATAGCGGTAATTTTCTTTTCAGAAACCTACAGGCTGGAGAATATAAGGTCTATTTTGAGCCGATAAGTACTTATAAGGACAGCTTGACGAGCATTATCACCACCAAAATAGATTCTGTTTCCCAAATGGAAACCATTTTGCTGAGCAGAACAGAAGAGTAGACCACCGTATTCCTTCATAAACACAAGCTTGAATGAGCGAAGATCAAAAGTATATGTTCCGTGCCCTTGAACTGGCGGAGCGAGGAAGAGGAAATGTAAGTCCTAATCCCATGGTGGGGTGTGTGATCGTCCACCAAGGCAAGATAATAGGAGAGGGGTATCATCAGCAGTACGGTGGCCCACATGCCGAACCCAACGCCATACACAGTGTACAGCAAACCGAATTGCTCCCTGATTCAACGGTATATGTCACCCTTGAACCTTGCGCCCATTTTGGCAGAACCCCGCCCTGCGCCCGGCTCTTGGTGGAAAAAAAGGTGAAAAAGGTGGTTATAGCTGCTTTTGACAGCAATCCCTTGGTTGGAGGAAAAGGCCTCAAAATCTTAAGGGAAGCAGGAATAGAAGTGGTTACGGGCATACTTGAAAAGGAAGCAAGATTACAGAACAAGCGGTTTTTTACTGCTATAGAAAAACAAAGGCCTTATGTCATTCTCAAATGGGCGCAGACTAAAGATGGCTTTGTAGCCCGGGGAAATTATGACAGCAAATGGATATCCAATCCGCTGAGCCGACAGTTGGTTCATAAGTGGCGGGCAGAGGAAGATGCCATTATGGTAGGGACCAAAACGGCTTTATATGACAACCCAAAACTTAATGTGCGCGATTGGGAAGGAACTGATCCATTGAGGATTGTTCTGGATAAACAACTTTCCTTGGATAAAAACTTGGCACTTTTTGACCAAAGTATTCCGACGGTTTGCTACAATTTGATAAAAGATGAAAGTTTGGAAAATTTAAGCTACGTCAAATTAGAAGAAGGCTTTGGTATCCAGGACATTTTAGCCGACCTACATAAAAAGAAAGTCCAAAGTGTGATTATAGAGGGGGGGGCATATTTACTCCAAAAATTCATTCAAAGTGAACTTTGGGACGAAGCCCGTGTGTTTACAGGCAAAAGTAAATTTATAAATGGTATTGAAGCTCCCAAATTAAGGCAACACGCAGATGAGGTTCTTGATATTTTGGGAGACAAACTGGAGATCTATATCAATTAAATTATGGCAGAATCCTTATTCCTACCCAAAAACGCTACCAAAACGGAAAAATACGAGGCACTGTTGCCCCAGTTGGAGGCCCTCACTGCAGGTGAGGAGGACCTTACAGCCAATCTGGCCAATATCAGTGCTGCCTTAAAAGAGGCTTTTGACTTTTTCTGGGTCGGCTTTTATATCGTAAAAGGGGAGCAGTTGGTATTGGGTCCTTTTCAAGGCCCGATAGCCTGCACTCGAATCGCTTATGGTAAAGGTGTTTGTGGAATGGCCTGGAAAGAAGGAAAAACCCAATTGGTACCTGATGTGGATGCTTTTCCAGGGCATATCGCCTGTAGTTCGGCTTCCAAATCCGAAATTGTATTGCCCGGCTTTAAAAATAACGAAGTGGCCTTGGTGTTGGATATCGACAGTGACCAGCTCAATGATTTCGACGAAACAGATGCCGAGCAATTGAAAAAATTGATGGCACTGATAGAGAAAAATCTATAGTAGGAATGTTAGTCTCCATGTTTTTTGCTCAAAACAGCATTGATTGTCAATAGTTTTTTCATAACTGGGTATTTAAAGTTGTTCCCAAAATTACCGTGCTATTGCTTCAAAGTGTTTAAGCTTATGTTTCGTTTTATTTAAGATAAAGGCGATAGAGATAGACGATCATTTCTATTTGTTAATAGAAAAATAACCCTTACTCTCCCCATTTCGGAATGAACTCCGGCTTATAATCAGCCATCCTATCCAATAATTCACGGGGATCTTCGCTGATAATCAGTAAGTCCATTTGGCTTTTTCTGAGAAAGCCCTCACTCGAAGAAAATTCCAAAAACGCAATTAACTTGTCATAATATCCCGAAACATTATAGAGCGCCAATGGCTTTTGAATATATCCCAGCTGGTTGAGGGTCATGATTTCAAATAGCTCTTCTAAAGTACCGATTCCTCCCGGCATGGCTATAAAACCATCTCCCTTTTCAGCCATAAGCCATTTTCTGTCCCGCATCGTTTCCACTACTGTCAACTCTGTGCAGCCATTATGCGCCCTCTCCACATCAACCAGCTTTTGAGGGATGATGCCATAGACATTTCTCCCCACCCCCAACATTTGGTCGGCGATGACACCCATCAGACCGACTTTTCCCGCACCATAAACCAAATCCATTTTACGTTGTATCATTTCATTCGCCAAAGCGATGGCTCCCGCTTTATACGCTGGATTGTTTCCTTCATTGGAACCACAGTAAACCGTAATTTTCTTCATTATCTAAAAGTGCTCAGGTAAGACAATCTCACTAATAACCGGAATTTTATCCCCTTTCGCAAAGCCATTCCATTAAATCAATACGAAGATACTTCTTCTCCTTAACTATCCCGCATCCTTCACTTCCATGCCTTAAAAAATTGCTTATTTTTGAAGCATGAAAATCTGCTTTGCTACTAACAACCCCAAAAAAATAGAAGAGGTAAAAGCGGCCCTGGAGCCGGACTTCACCATTGTATCCCTTGCAGAAATAGGCTGTAAGGAGGAACTCCCTGAAACCGGGGACACATTGGATTATAATGCCTTCGAAAAAGCCCGCTATGTGTACCAGAATTATGGTGTCAGCTGTTTTGCAGATGATACAGGTCTAGAGGTAGATGCTTTGGAAGGAGCCCCGGGAGTTTATTCCGGAAGGTATGCCGGAGAACCCCGAAGCGATGAACGCAATGTGGATCTTTTGCTGAACAACATGAACGGCATGATGACGCGGTCCGCCCAGTTTAGAACCATCATTGCTTTGATTTTAGAAGGGGAAGAACATCGGTTTGAAGGTGTAGCCAAAGGCCACATTACTTTGGAGCGGTCAGGATCTAAAGGCTTTGGTTATGACCCCGTATTTCTTCCAGAAGGATATGACAAAACTTTTGCGGAGCTTTCCATGCAGGAAAAAAACGCCATCAGCCACCGGGGAAAGGCCGTGAGAAAACTGATCGAATTCCTTAACAGCTATCGATAACCCCCTACTTTTTTGGGGTGTTTGATAAATTCAGTCACATGAGAAAGCCTTATATCATCGGTATTACAGGGGGGAGTGCTTCAGGTAAAACCCTCTTCCTGAGCAAATTGCTTCAGACCTTCGAACCGGAGGAAATCTGTCTTATCTCTCAGGATAACTATTACAAACCCATTGACCAGCAACCGCTGGATGATGAGGGCATAGAAAACTACGACACCCCTTATTCCTTTGATTTTGATGCCTATGCCGCTGACATCAAAAAGCTTCAGCAGGGTCACAAGGTTTTTAGACAGGAATATACCTTTAACAATCCCAACCGGACCCCTAAAATGCTGGAGTTCACCCCGGCCCCGGTAGTAGTGGTGGAGGGGATTTTTGTTTTGTATTCACCACAACTGACCGATCTCCTGGATCTGAAAATTTTTATTGACGCCAAAGATTATATTAAGCTCAAAAGAAGGATCGTTCGGGACAAAGTCGAACGAGGCTATGATTTGGACGATGTATTGTACCGGTATGAAAAGCATGTCATGCCTACTTACGAAAAATACATTGAGCCTTTTAAACATGATGCCGATCTCATCATCCCGAACAACAACAGCTTTGTGAAAGCCTTGGAAATGGTCAAGATTTTTCTGAAAGAAAAAATCAATAACCAGCCCTGTATTTGAAGGGCCTGACCAGTATCTTTTTTTAAAATTGTACACTTTGGCAAAGAGTTTGTTTAATAGGATATTGAAAACTAAACCAACTATTTATTATGAAAAAGTTTTTGATATTATCATTAACCGCTTTTCTGTTTTTGCAACACGAATCTAGGGCACAGATCAGCGCCGGGGTTTATCAATTAAGTACGGGGACTTTTGCCGCCATAGGGAGCGACCCCGACAACAAAATGTTTGGCGAAGCCAGAGTTCAAGCGGGTAGAAACGTGGACGTGGAAGGAACCTTTGGTTACAACTTCGTAAAAAAGGACGAAGTTAACTTCTACAGCGGATTCCATTTGGGAGTAGATGACCAAGGAAGCGAAAATGAACTATACTTGGGTATTCCTCTCGGCGTATTGGTAAAGCCATTTCCATCCACTCGGAATTTCGGCTTTCTACTTGAAGCCAGTCCTATCTTTCCTACAGGAGAGCGGGATAATTATTTCAGGGCAGGCCTAGGCTTAAAATATACGTTTAGATAGTTATCTATAAACTAATAAAAAAAGGCTCAGCATAATCTGCTGAGCCTTTTTTATTATGAGACAGCCTCCTACTACTGGCAAGCTATTTTATTCACCCTGTTTGCATGCCTTCCACCTTCAAAGTCGGTATTCAGGAAGGTACCTACCATTTCCTGGGCCAAGTCATAAGAGACAAAACGTGCAGGAACGGAAATCACATTAGCGTCATTATGCTGTCTGCAAAGCGCCGCCAAATCGTTGTTCCAGCAGATCGCTGCCCGGATTCCCTGATGTTTGTTTGCTGTGATCGCTACACCATTTCCGCTTCCGCATACTACGATGCCTTTTTCATACTCTCCACTTTCCAATGCTTGACAAAGCGGATGTACATAATCAGGATAATCTACCGATGCATCCGAAAAAGGACCAAAATCCTTCACCTCGTATCCCGCTTCTGTCAAGTAGGCTACTAACTTCTCCTTATAATCGTATCCGGCATGGTCTCCGCCGATAGCTATTTTCTTGGACATGATGTTTTGATTATTAATTACTATGCTTATTCAAATTCCAATTTTCTCTTGCGTTCCAACCGCTTCGCTATCATAATCCCCGCTTCATACAATACCAAAATCGGCATGGCTATCAGGATTTGACTGATCACATCCGGAGGTGTGATGACTGCAGACAAAACCAAGATCACCACAATAGCATGTCTTCTGTATGCCTTTAACATGGTCGAATTTACCAGACCTGACATGGACAGAAAATAAATCACCACAGGTAGCTGAAACATCACGGCCGAGGCCAGCACCAGCATGGTCAAGGTAGAAATATAGGAGGTGATATCAAATTCGTTGGCAATAGAAGCGTCCAATCTGTAATTGGACAGGAAATTGATCGATAAGGGGGCCAAAAGGAAATAGCCAAAGGCTGCTCCCATAAAGAACAACAAGCTGACAAAGAACACCGCTCCCCGGGCTGCTTTTCGCTCCTTATCATAAAGTCCTGGGCTGATGAATTTCCATACTTCCCAAAACACGTATGGAAAAGCCACGATCAAGCCCACCACCAAACTGGAAGTCATGTGCATGGAAAACTGTCCCGTCATCTGGCGGCTTTGCAAGATGAAGGGAAGCTCGTCTATACACAGCGCCGGGATACTGAGCATGGCCGACAGTTTACAAAGCATCCTATAGGTAAGAAAATCTACCTTGGACGGCCCCAATATCACTTCTCCGAAAACGATGCTTTTTGAAAGGAAAGCAAGTACTGAAAATATCAGGATGGCAGCTATGGACCGGACCAAATGCCAACGCAATTGCTCCAAATGGTCCAAAAAAGACATTCCTTCTTCTTCCTCTTCTTCCCTGTATTGATCTAATGCCACGAAATTTCTACTTTACTTAGTACAATGGAAACTGGACCATCCAATCGTTCACCTCTGACTTGATTTCTCCAAGAAGAGCTGCGTCTTCATGGTTCATCAAAGCCTTGTCAATCAGGTCTACGATTTTTTTCATGTCCTCTTCTTTTAAACCTCTGGTCGTGATAGCAGCAGTACCTACACGCATACCTGAAGTCACAAAAGGAGAACGGGTATCAAACGGCACCATGTTTTTATTAATGGTGATATCCACCTTACCAAGTGTTTCTTCTGCTATTTTACCGGAAAGATCTTTGTTTCTCAGGTCGATCAACATCAAATGGTTGTCTGTACCACCAGAAATCAATTTATATCCTTTTTCCACAAAAGCATCCGCCATCACAGAAGCATTTTTCTTCACCTGAAGCACATATTCCATGTAGTCATCAGAAAGGGCTTCCTGGAATGCGATAGCCTTAGCAGCAATGATATGTTCCAAAGGACCGCCCTGCATACCTGGGAATACCGCTGAATCCAACAGCTGGGACATCTTCCTCAATTCTCCTTTAGGGTTCTTAAGTCCGAACGGATTGTCAAAGTCTTCACGTATCATGATCAAGCCACCTCTGGTTCCCCTTAGGGTTTTGTGGGTAGTAGTGGTCACAATATGGCAATGCTCCAACGGATCGTTCAAAAGACCTCTGGCAATCAGGCCAGCTGGATGGGAAATATCCGCCAATAACAGCGCTCCAACCTCATCGGCAATTTCTCTGAACCTTGCATAATCCCAGTCACGGCTATAAGCAGAAGCACCACAGATGATCAGTTTTGGCTGAACTTCCTTGGCGATTTCGGCCACTTTATCCATGTTGACTATACCCGTCTCTTCTTCTACGCCGTAAAAGTGGGGCTTGTAATTTTTTCCGGAAAAGTTGACCGGAGAACCGTGGGTAAGGTGTCCCCCGTGAGAAAGGTCAAAACCCAAGATGCTGTCACCTGGCTGCAGGCAGGCCAAAAACACAGCAGCATTGGCCTGGGCACCGGAGTGGGGCTGAACATTCGCCCAAGTAGCACCGAAAAGCTCTTTTGCACGGTCAATGGCAATCTGCTCGATATCATCCACCACTTCGCAACCTCCATAGTATCTCTTCTTAGGAAGTCCCTCCGCATATTTATTGGTCAATACACTACCTGCTGCTTCCATCACCTGCTTGCTGGTGAAGTTTTCAGAGGCAATCAACTCGATACCTCTTTTTTGACGGTTTTCTTCGTTTTGGATAAGGTCAAATATTACCTGGTCTCTTTTCATGCGTATGCTCTTGTGTTTTATGTCTTTTACCCAAATTCCGGTCATATTGCCCGATTCTTTACCGAATCACCCAAAAATGACCAATATATTTTTGGCTGCCCAAAATTAGTTCGAAACAATGTATTATCCAATTGATTGCCAAATTGCTTGATTCAAAAAGCGGCGGATACGTAAAAACTAGCCCATCCCATCAAGGCTTGGGTTTAAATCCAATAATATATCCCTTACTTTTGAGGTATGATTGACCTTGAATATGCACCAAAAAGTTATTTCGATGGGACCGGTCCCTCTGCCTTACTGGCAAAACTATCCTATCCTGAAAGCCAATGGGGAGAAGAAATCAGTATTTATGCCGCTCCTCTTGATGGGAAAATATATTATGAAGCCGTGGATTTTTACGGCAATGAATTTGATTTGAGCCCGGAAAAATCCAACAGGCCGCTTAGCCTTCAGGAGTTCATCTTTTTGATCGAAACACTGGAGGTGGAAAGCAAGGATATTAAAGGCGATATGAACTATACACTTGCCGGAATTCCGGAAGCCAAAAGCAATGTATATCCCCAATTGGAGGAGTACTTTAGGGAAAAAAGAAAAAATTTCGGAATGCTCTGATCACAAATCCCATATGGTAGCCGTACTGCCTTCTTTCACCCGGTTGGAATTTACCCAATATTCATAGGTTTTGAAATCAATACAGTCGTGCAGCTCCATTCCCTCAAAATTCATTTTCTTGATGCTGGAACCAGGCAAAAAGCTACGGAGGTCATTCGCCTCGTCCATACTCAATTGGGACAGTTGAATCATGCGCTGCTCACCAATCAGAATCGGTACTAGTTTCGTCATAATCTCATCGTTTAGCTACAAGGTAAAACACAAAATTAAAATATTGACTGCTAACAGATTACATTTTTGTTAATTTTGCAATCGATCGGCCAATACATTACTATTTTCTAATCATGACCAACCTTTTTCTCGTCATCCTTTGCCTTATCATCGGTATCCTTTTACAGCAGGTTAAGGAAATGCCGAAGGATGCTCCCAAAGCCCTTAACAACTATCTTATCTATATTGTTCTGCCTGCTTTGGCCTTATTACATATTCCCGAGACGGCATTATCGGTCAATCTGCTACTTCCAGTACTAACGGCCTGGATCAGCTTTGGACTTTCGTGGATCATTTTTGGGACTTTGGGAAAAAAGTTCGGTTGGAGCAAGGCCACTACCGGGTGCCTGATCATCGTTCCAGGCCTGGCCAATACCTCCTTTATCGGATTTCCTATTATCGAGGCCCTTTATGGAGGAGAGGGTCTAAAGATTGCCCTGATGGTAGACCAAGCAGGTTCCTTTATCATTGTCAGCAGCATAGCTATCATTGTGTCCTCTATCTATGGTCAGGAGAAAAAACGAAAAAGAGATGTCACCAAAAAAATCCTGACCTTCCCGCCCTTTCTTTTTTTCCTGATTGCCATTGGCATGAATGTCTTTCAGGTCAGGCTCTCCGGCATCCCACATGAAATGTTGGAAGCCTTTGCCGCTACCCTTACCCCGATTGCTTTGATTTCAGTGGGGCTGCAGGTAAAGATCAATGCGGAAAACCTCTCCATTCAGCACTTATGGTACGGACTGTCCTATAAACTTCTTCTGATACCCACGGTCATTTTCTTTGCTTACCAGCTGCTCTTTGATGAAAATGACATCCTTTACAAAGTCAGCGTAATGGAAACCGCCATGGCCCCGATGATCACCGGTTCCATCATTGCTATCAACCATGACCTCAATGCCAAGCTCGCCTCCCTGCTGGTGGGGATAGGCATTCCGCTTTCCTTTGTCACTTTATTGGGCTGGTATTATCTGGTAGGGTAGAAGAGGTTGGGGGTTGAAAGATTGGAAGATTGGAAGATTGAGCCCTTGATCAGTTCGGCATTTTTCCCGTTCATGCTTAATTTCTTACCACAGAGGACTCCAAGGTTTCACTAAGGACACAAAAAACGATAAATTTCTCTGGGGCCTCGGCGCCCTTTGTGGTTTAAAAATTTAACCACGGAGGACACGGAGTTCACTGAGGTTTAAAAAAAAGCTTTGGGGTCTCTGTGCCACCTTTGAGCACTTTGTGGTTAATAACCTTTCCTTTCTTAGACAGTTTTTTACCACGGAGAACACTATGGTTTCACTAAGGACACCAAAAACAATAGATTCCTCTGAGACCTCAGCGCCCTCTGCGGTTTAAAAGCTTAACCACGGAGGACACGGAGTTCACTGAGGTTTAAAAAAAAGCTTTGGGGTCTCTGTGCCACCTTTGAGCGCTTTGTGGTTAACAACCTTTCCCGACTGAGGCAGTTTTTTTACCACGGAGGACACCAAGGTTTCACTAAGGACACCAAAAACAATAGATTCCTCTGAGACCTCAGCGCCCTCTGCGGTTTAAAAGCTTAACCACGAAGGACACGGAGTTCACTGAGGTTTTAAAAAAAAACTTTGGGGTCTCTGTGCCTCCTTTGAGCGCTTTGTGGTTAATAATCCTTCCTGAGGCAGTTTTTTTACCACGGAGAGCACTATGGTCTCACAAAGGACACCAAAAACAATAGATTCCTCTGAGACCTTAGCGCCCTCTGCGGTTTAAAAGCTTAACCACGAAGGACACGGAGTTCACTGAGGATATGCAAAAAAACTCTGCGGTCTCTGTGTCTCCTTTGCGCACTTTGTGGTTAATAACCTTTCCTTCCTGAGCAGGTCTATTTGCCCCACTCCAGTAAATTGTAGACATCACCAGGTTTAATCAGCTTAAAACCAAGTCGGTCATATAATTTCTGGGCGGGATTATTTCGCTCCACATGTATTCGAACTTTCTTGTTCATTCCGGAAGCTTCATGGATAATGTCTTCCATGATTTTACCACCGGTACCTTGTGCCCTAAACTCTGTAAGCAATGCGATATCGATGACCCTGATTTCATCTTCACGATAATCCTTATATAAGCGGCCTACCTTTGTATCACCAAGTTTGATGATTAAGTATTCCGCCTCCGCATATTCCTTTTGATAATAGTTGTGCTGCATTTCAAACTGCATCTGCAAAAAAGCATCAATTTTTTGATCGTCCCAGTCGATCAGAGGTTCAAACTCATGAACTCTGGTACTCTTAAATACGGATGCCAAAAAGGGTAAATCTTTCGGAAACTTGGCTCTTCTAAAGTTTATTTCGGAAACAGGTAAAAATGGTGAGGGATTTTGAGACATAAGCAGTATAGTTTTTCTTAATTTTTAAATTAATGATATGATTTTTTAACCCCTAAATTCCCTAAAGGAAACTTTTAGGCAACACTCTGGGGAAAGAGGTAATTTTAGAGTTTCCAGAAAACCCTTGCCAATTTGTTCGGAGGGATTGCCATATGGCCTTTGTGGCTTTGGTCGCTCGCTACTGGTTCTGAATACTAATATCAGGATAACCACCGCACGATTACCGTCCAAGGCATTGATTTCTACCACATTATTGTGAATCGTCAATAAAAAGCATAACTTGTAGACACCAAGTTTATTTTAAAAATACGCCAAATCGGTAATTTGATTTTTATTCACTATAATTTTTATTCACTTAAATAATTTTAAAATGGCAGAACCATATCTTGGAGAAATCAGAATGTTTGGGTTTGATTTTCCACCACGAGGCTGGGCCCAATGTAACGGTCAAGTACAAGCTATTGCTCAGAACAATGCACTATTTGCGCTTTTAGGAACAAACTACGGGGGCGACGGGCGTACCACTTTTGGACTTCCGGAGTTACGAGGAAGGGTGCCCATGCACTATGGAACCGGCCCAGGATTAACGCCTAGACCAATTAGTCAGAAATCGGGAATGGAATCGACTGTCTTAACTCAAGCTAATTTGCCGGCGGCAGCCCCGATAGCCGCAACTTCCGTGGCGCGGACCACTATATCCGGTGATGTAGTTGTAAAGGTAAGTGATAATCCGGGAAATGCAGCGGCAGCTCCTGATAAGCCTCTGGCCAAGCTGGCTATGGATACGCAAACGAGCAATGCTCTTGAGATTTATGATAACAGTGCAGCCTATACTCAAGGGAATACGCTTGGAGGAGTAGAAAACGATCTAACTGCAAACACTGAAGTTTCCACTACCATAACCGGCGGCCTTTCAGGAGGCATAAGCTCAGAATTTAATAATATGCAGCCCTACCTTGCCGTCAATTTTTGCATCGCATTAACTGGGCTTTTCCCTAGTAGAAGTTGATAATACTATTGCTTAACTATTAAATATTAAATCTATGAATCCAGAAGAAAAAGAAGAATGGCAAAAGCCGGAGATCGAGGATCTTTCGGTGAGAGAAAGTGAATCAGGAGGGGTTGTTATGACTGAAACGTCTCCTTTTGGGCCATCATAAAAAAATCAAGGGAGAATCAATTGCTGGTTCTCCTCTTTTTTTCACGAGAAGCAGTTATTGAGAAATTTGCTTCGCTGTGCCACTATATTGAACATTTTTAGTAGATAATGAATAGATGCATTGAGTTGGTCATTGGTGTGATTACTTCTTTTTAGATACGATTCTAGCTGCCGCAGTTCGTTTGAAATATTTTGCAGCGGATATACTTCACCTGCAAAGGAGTTGTTTAAATCAGAAAAGTGCGTTTGATACTCTCTTAATTTTTGAAGGAGCTGTTCATTGGTTGGAAGTTCTACTTTACTCAGTGGCCTTTTGTTTCCTTCCAAAAGATCTTTTGGCAGATCGTTATATAATGCACTTTTAAACAAACTTCTGGGGGGTCTGTTCTTAAATAATCTTGTAGGTATGGTGGCACAAAAATCTACTAAATCCCCATCCAGTAAAGGGTGTAAGTAATCTATACCAAAGTTTTTGCTTATAAAATTCCAAATATCTGATCTTATGGTAAAATAACATCGATCCAGTATGTCTAATCGGTAAAGGTGACTTGCAGGTATGCCAAATGGCACAATATTAGGCTTTGATATATAGGGC